>CAKZJK010000247.1 GCA_936942565.1 uncultured Caulobacter sp.
ATCACAGCCGCACCACCTTGTCCGCCAGGGCCGCGACGGCTTCGGAATGGGTGGCGATAAGGGTCGTGCGCCCCTGGGCGGCGCGGCGCAGGGCGGTCAGCATCTGGGCGTCGGCCGCGGCGTCGAGATTGGCGGTCGGCTCGTCCAGCAGCAGGATGGGCGCGGGCTTGAGCAGGGCGCGGGCCAGGGACAGTCGCCGACGCTCGCCGCCGGAGAGGCCGCTGCCGCGCTCGTCGAGCACGAAGTCGAGGCCGCCGGGGCGCTGGGCCAGGGCGGGCCCGAGACCCGCGTCTCGGGCGGCCGCCTCGATCTCGGCGCGCGTGGCGTCGCGGCGCGACAGGGCGATGTTCTCGGCGACCGAGGCGGGCAGGATCAGCGGCGACTGGCCGGCCCAGGCCACGTCGGCGGCCGTGACCGGACGTTCGACGTCGTCGATCAGCAAGCGGCCTTCCGTCAGCGGCGAAAGCCCCAGCAGGAGGTTCAGGATCGAGCTCTTGCCCGCGCCGCTGGCGCCGACCAGGGCGACGATCGCGCCGGCGGGGATGTCGAGGTCGAAGCCGGCCACGGCCGGGGCGTCGGCCTCGGGGTATCGGACCGAGACGCGCTCGAAGCGGATCGCCGGGGCGGCGGGCAACGGCGCGGTGGCCGAAGCGCGCTCAGGCTCCTCGAAGGTCGACAGCCGCGCGGCCGCGGCCTCGGCGGCCTGGCGGTCGTGATAGGCGGCGGCCAGGCGCCGCATCGGGGCGTAGACCTCGGGCGCCAGGGCCAGGACGAAGAAGGCGCGCTTCAGGTCCAACTGCTCGGGAACGGGGAAGGGCAGCAGGCGCAGCAGGTTGAAGCCGCAATAGACCGCCACCAGCGCCACCGACAGGGCCGCGAAGAACTCCAGCGCCGCCGACGACAGGAAGGCCACCCGCAGCACCTTGAGGGTTCGTTCGGCCAGGGCCGAGGCCGAGCGGCCCAGGGCGGCGGTGGTCGCTCCCTCCGCCTCGAAGGCCAGGACGACGGGCAGGGCGCGGACGCGATCGAGGAACAGGCCCGAAAGGCGTTCAAGGGCCTGGAACTGGGCCCGGGCCTCGGCCGCGGCGGCGGTTCCGGTCAGGATCATGGCGCCGACGAACGGGATCAGGGTGGCCAGCATGATGGCCGCGCAGATCGGGCTGGCGACCGCCGCGGCGGCGGTCATCAATAGCGGCAGGACGGCGGCCGACAGGCGCGTGGGCAGGAAGCGGGCGAAATAGCCGTCCATGGCCTCGACGCCCTCCACGAGGGCGGTGGTCGCCTCGCCGGCGGAGCGGCGAGGGCCGCCGAACACCGATCGCGCCAGGTCCGCGCGGAGGTCGGCCTTGGCGCTGGCGGCGGCGCGCGCGCCGGTTCGGGCGCTGGCGTAGGCGAGCAGGCCGCGCAGCAGCATGGCCGCCGTCACGCCGGCCAGGCAGGCGAAAAAGGTCAGCGGATTGCGTTGGTTGGCGATCGCGTCGGCCCCGAGCGCGAGGCCCGCGGCGAAGCCGATCGCGGCCAGGCCGTCCAGCAGGCCGACGGCCTGGGCCCGGCGCAGGGCCGGGCCGGCGGTCCGGTCTCGCCGCTTCAACCAGGCCTTGGAAACGCGGGGGTGGTCAATCTGTACTATGCCGGAACCCATGGCTTGAGTGTAGGCTGACATCGCCCTCGAACCTTGATCATGATCAAGGTTCGGCGCAACCGACCGGAATAGGACGACGTCCACGGTCGGCATGCGTATCGACCGTTGTCTCGGAGTTGTCCATGGACCCCGCGGTTATCGACCTCTCGCGACTGCAGTTCGCGTTGACGGCCCTCTACCACTTCCTGTTCGTGCCCCTGACCCTGGGGCTCTCCTTCATGCTGGTCATCATGGAGAGCATCTACGTCATGACCAAGCGCCCCATCTGGCGCACGGTCACCCGGTTCTGGGGGACGCTGTTCGGCATCAACTTCGTGCTGGGCGTGGCGACCGGGATCACCATGGAATTCCAGTTCGGCATGAACTGGTCCTACTACTCGCACTATGTCGGGGACATCTTTGGCGCCCCGCTGGCGATCGAGGGCCTGATGGCCTTCTTCCTGGAGAGCACCTTCATCGGCCTGTTCTTCTTCGGCTGGGATCGCCTGAGCCGCCCGCAGCACCTGCTGGTGACGACGCTGATGGCCGTCGGCACCAACCTGTCGGCGCTGTGGATCCTGATTGCCAACGGCTAGATGCAGAACCCCGTGGGCGCCGAGTTCAGCTACCAGACCATGCGAATGGAGATGACCGACTTCTGGGCTGTCGTCTTCAACCCCGACGCC
>CAKZJK010000248.1 GCA_936942565.1 uncultured Caulobacter sp.
CCGAGCCGGAGCCGTGGTTCTGCTCAAGGGGCCCGACACGGTCGTCGCCGCGCCGGATGGCAGGGCCTCGGTGCTGCTCAATGGGACGCCCTGGCTCGCGACCGCCGGCTCGGGCGACGTGCTGGCCGGGTTCATCGGCGGCCTGATCACACAGGGCATGGAGAGCTTCGAGGCGGCCTGCGCCGGGGCATGGATCCATGCGGCGTGCGGCGCGCGCCACGGGCCGGGCCTGATCGCCGAGGATCTTCCGGGTCTGGCGCCGGCGGTGTTGGCCGAGCTCCACGCGAAACGTTGAGCGCACTTGCGTCGCGCGCTCCAAATCCGTAATCCCCGTCGCACGCGGATGTGGCGAAACTGGTAGACGCACTGGATTTAGGTTCCAGCGCCGCGAGGCGTGGAGGTTCGAGTCCTCTCATCCGCACCACTCTTCTCATCGGGTCCTTCGGCCCGCGTGAGTTTTATCGCCGCCGCTCTTGGATGCTCGCGCACGTCGTGACATAAGGGCGCTCTTTCGCCGCCCCGGTCCTCGCGGGCGGCGTCGATCTTTTGGACCCCAGGGCGGAGCTCGGGCGCCCGGCGCCCCGACCCGAAAATTAAGAATGTCGATGCAGATCGTTGAAAAGTCGGGCGAAGGCCTCAGCCGCGTTTTTGGCGTCACGGTGCCCGCGAGTGAATTGGCCACGCGTCTGGATGCGCGGATCGCCGAAGTCGCCCCGCAGATGAACGTGAAGGGCTTCCGTCCCGGCAAGGTGCCGACGGCCCACGTGCGCCGCATGTACGGCAAGGCCCTGATGGGCGAAGTCATTGAGCAGGCGCTGAACGAGACCACCCAAAAGGTCCTCGAAGAGAACAAGCTGCGTCCGGCTGGTCAGCCCGAGCTGAACCCGTCGTCGGACATGGAAAAGGTCATCGCCGGCGGCGAGGATCTGGCCTTTGAACTGGCCGTCGAGGTGATGCCGGAGTTCGAACCGATCGATCCGGCTTCGATCGAGCTCACGAAGCCGGTCTACAAGGTCTCGGACGCCGAGGTCGACGAGGCCCTGGACGAGCTGGCCAAGCAAGCCCGCACCTATGAGCCGCGCACCGGCAAGACCGTGAAGGCCAAGGACGGCGACCAACTGCTGATCGACTTCGTCGGCACGATCGACGGCGTCGAGTTCGCCGGCGGCAAGGCCGAAGGCGCCGAGCTGGTCCTGGGTTCGGGCCAATTCATCCCGGGCTTCGAAGACCAACTGGTCGGCGCCAAGCCGGGCGACGAGATCGTCGTGAAGGTGAAGTTCCCGGAAGAATACCAAGCCAAGGACCTGGCCGGTAAGGACGCCGAGTTCGCCACCAAGGTGACCGAAGTCCGCGCCCCGGTCGACGGCAAGGCCGACGACGAGCTGGCCAAGCGCCTGGGCCTGTCTGACCTGGCCGCTCTGAAGGAGCTCCTGCGCTCGAACCTGTCGGGTCGCTACGACAACTCCTCGCGCTTCAAGCTGAAGCGCGCCCTGCTGGACGTCCTGGACACCAAGCACGACTTCCCGCTGCCGCCGCGCATGGTGGAAGCCGAGTTCGCCGGCATCTGGCAACAGGTCGAGGCCGACAAGGCCCGCGGCGGCCTGCCGCCGGAAGACGCCGAGAAGTCGGAAGACCAACTGAAGGACGAATACCGCAAGATCGCCGAGCGCCGCGTGCGTCTGGGTCTGGTGCTCGCCGAGATCGGTCGCAAGAACGACGTGGTCGTCACCGACCAGGAACTGACTGACGCCATCATGCGCGAAGCTCGCC
>CAKZJK010000249.1 GCA_936942565.1 uncultured Caulobacter sp.
GCTGAGCCAGTCCTGGCGGAAGGTCTGGCCGTCCCAGATGAGGACGGCTTCGCTGGCTTCGGAGGCCCCAAGGAGCAGGTCGCCCCGGGTCACCTGGACGGACGCGCGAGGGCATGGGTCGGTCTTGGCGCCGAGGCCCTTGCCGCACACGGTCGCGACCTTGCCGCCGTTCTCGGCGGGAACCATGTAGTCCGGCGCATAGCGGCCCAGGTCGATCCGGACTGGCGTCTTCGGAGCCGCTCCGCGCGAGATCTGCAGGACATAGGCGCCGTCGCCCGCGCGAAGGATCCGCGCGGTGTCGGCCTTGCCGTCGTGGTCGAAATCGCCGCTGATTGGTCCCGGTAGAATGGCCGAGGCGAGCAGGACCAGGAACAGGGACATCGGGCGCCTCGCGCGTACGTTACGAGGTCAGCCTGACTCAATCCTTGGTCACGGTCATCATGTAGTTGATGTCGGTGTCCGCCGAGCGGCTCCAGCGGCCGGTCAGCGGGTTGTAGGCCACGCCGAACGGACCCTGCATCGCCACCGGCTCGCCGGCGAGGAAGGCGCGCAACTCCTCGGGTTTCAGGAACTGCTTCCAGTCGTGGGTGCCGGGCGGCACCCAGCGCAGCACATACTCCGCGCCGATCTTGGCCAGGGCTAGGGCCTTCAGCGTACGGTTCAGGGTGGCCACGAACATGATCCCGCCAGGTTTCAAGAGCTTGGCGCAGGTGCGCAGGAACTCGCCCGGATCGGCGACGTGCTCGATGACCTCCATGGTCAGGACGACGTCGAACGGCCCCGCGCCCTCGGCCAGCAGCTGCTCGGCGGTGGCGGGGCGGTAGCCGATCTCCAGCTCTTGCTCGGCCGCGTGGGTCGCCGCGGTCTTGATGTTCTTCTCCGAGGCGTCGATCGCGGTGACGGAAAAGCCCAGCCGCGCCATCGGTTCGGAAAGCAGGCCGCCGCCGCAGCCGATATCGAGCAGGGTGAGGCCGTCGAACGGCGCGCGCTGGTCGCCGTCGCGGCAGAACCGCGCCAGGGCCTGCTCGCGGATGAAGGCCAGGCGGCAGGGATTGAAGACGTGCAGCGGCGCGAACTTGCCCTTGGGGTCCCACCACTCGGCGGCGATGGCCGAGAAGCGGGCCACGTCGGCCGGGTCGATGCTCCAGGAGGGAGAGGCGGGGGCGGCTTGCGTCATGTGGCCTGTCTAGCACGGACGCCGACGCTCGCCACGATCCCGCAAAAAAGACGCCGCCGCGACATTGCCGTTGCGCCATCGCGCCGCTAGAAGGCGCTTCGCTTGCGTGAAGGGGAGGGTTCCCGCCGCGTGGGCGCAAGAAATAACCAAGTGTCGAGGTACCAAGGACGTGTCACGTCTGGTGATGAAGTTCGGCGGCACGTCGGTGGCCGACCTGGAGCGCATCCGCCGTGTGGCGCGCCTGGTCGCCGCCGAGGTCGCCACGGGTAAGCAGGTGGCGGTGGTCGTCTCGGCCATGTCGGGCAAGACCAACGAGCTGGTCGCCTGGACCGACGGCGCCGGCCGCGCCGCGGCGGGTCTGCCGGAGTCGGACGACGAGTACGACGCCGTCGTCGCCTCGGGCGAGCAGGTCACCGCCGGCCTCCTGGCCATGACCCTGCGCAACATGGGTCACAAGGCCCGCTCGTTCCTGGGCTGGCAGGTGCCGATCATCACCGACGAGGCCCACGGCCGCGCGCGGATCGAGGAGATCCCGCCGGAGAACCTCGAAGAATGCTTCGCCAACGGCGAGATCGCCGTGATCGCTGGCTTCCAGGGCGTGACGTCCAAGCGCCGCATCACCACCCTGGGCCGGGGCGGCTCGGACACCTCGGCCGTGGCCATCGCGGCGGCCGTCAAAGGCGCCTGCGACATCTACACCGACGTGGACGGCGTCTACACGACCGATCCGCGCATCGAGAGCAAGGCCAAGCGCCTGGCCAAGATCTCCTACGAGGAGATGCTCGAAATGGCCTCGCTGGGGGCCAAGGTTCTGCAGACCCGCTCGGTCGAGATGGCCATGGCCCATCGCGTCCCGGTGCGGGTGCTGTCCAGTTTCGTCGAACCGGGCGAAGCCCCGGGCCAAGGTACGATCGTCTGCGACGAGGAAGAAATCATGGAAAAGCGCATCGTCTCGGGCGTCGCCTACAGCCGCGACGAAGCCAAGATCACCCTGCTGGGCCTGCCCGACCATCCGGGCGTGTCCTCGCAGATCTTCGGCCGTCTCGCCGACGCCAACGTCAATGTCGATATGATCGTCCAGTCGCGCGCGCGCACCAACGCCACCGCGAACATGGAATTCACGGTCGGCAAGCGTGACGCCGCCCGCGCCGTCGAGATCGTCCAGGCCGCCAAGACCGAGATCGGCTTCGAGGACGTCGCGGTCAACGAGGATGTCGCCAAGGTGTCGGTGATCGGGGTCGGCATGCGCAGCCACGCCGGCGTCGCCCAGTCGATGTTCGCGGCCCTGGCCGAAAAGAACATCAACATCCAGGTCATCTCGACCTCGGAGATCAAGATCTCGGTCCTGATCGACGCGGCCTACACCGAACTGGCCGTCCGCGCCCTGCACGCGGTGTACGGGCTGGATCAACTCTGATTTGAGACGGAGGGGAGCGCCCCCTCC
>CAKZJK010000250.1 GCA_936942565.1 uncultured Caulobacter sp.
CCATTCGCCTGATCCGCGCCCGCGCCCCGTCGCTGGGCGTCGATCCGGCCAAGGTCGCGGTGATCGGCTTCTCGGCCGGCGGCCACGTGGCCGCGCGATTGGCGACGCAATACGACCGCGAAACCTACGCGGCCGTCGACCAGGCCGACAGGTTGCCCACCCGTCCCTTCGCGGCGGGCCTCTTCTATCCGGTCGTGACCATGACCCCGCCCCACGCCCACGGCCAGTCGCTGAAACAGTTGCTGGGCGCGAACCCCACGGACGCCCAGCGCCTGGCCATCTCGGCCGAGCGGCATGTTCCCGCCAACGCGCCGCCGACCTTCATCGCCGCGGCGGCCGACGACAAGGTCGTGCCCGTCGAGAACAGCGTGCTGATGTGGCAGGCCCTGCGCGCCCAGAAGATCCCGGTCGAGATGCACCTGCAGGAGGTCGGTGGCCACGGCTTTGGCCTAAGAGCTCCCGACGGCCAGATCGCCCCGCCCATTCTGGCGCTGGACGCCTTCTTCAAGCGCCACGGCCTCTACGCGTGATCGAACGGCGCCCCGCTCTGGCGACCGAGGCGATCAACGCCGCCATCGCTCATGCCCACGCCAGGGGCGGCGGCGAGGTGGTCTTGCCGGCGGGCCGCCACCTTTCCTTCTCGATCCGACTGCTCAGCGGCGTCACCCTGCGTCTGGAAGAGGGCTGCGTGCTGGAGGCGGCCGATCCGGCGGTCCATGGCGGCGCCTACGATCCGGCCGAGCCCAACCCGCACGATCTCTGGCAGGACTTCGGCCACAGCCACTGGCGCAACAGCCTGATCTGGGGGGAGGACCTGGAGGACGTGGCGATCCTGGGTCCGGGCCGCGTCGACGGCGCCGGCCTCACGCGCGAAGGCCCCGGTTCGCGCTGGTCGCGCCAGGCCGGCGAGTTCCCGCTCAGCATGGCGGGGCTCTCCGCCGAAGCCATGGCCGAGCTCTCGCCGGCGCTCGAGGCGATGGCCGGGCTGGGCAACAAGGCCATCGCGCTGAAACGCGTCAAGCGAGCGCGGATCGAGGGTCTGACGATCTTTCGGGGTGGTCACTTCGCGGTGCTCGCCACGGGGTGCGAGGACCTGATCCTGCGCGACCTCGTGATCGACACTAACCGAGATGGCCTGGACATCGACGCCTGCCGCGACGTGCTGGTCTCGGGCTGCCGGGTCAACACGCCCAACGACGACGCCATCGTGCTGAAGAGCTCGCTGGCACTGGGCGAGGCCATCGCCACCGAGCGGGTGACGATCGAGCGCTGCGAGGTGAGCGGTTTCGACCTCGGGACCATGCTGGACGGAACCTTGGGGCGGACCCAACAGCGCGCGCCCGACCAGGATCGCGTCACGGGCCGCATCAAGCTGGGCACGGAGTCCAACGGCGGCTTCCGGGACATCGTCATCCGCGACTGCCGCTTCACGCGGTCGCGAGGTCTGGCCCTCGAGGTGGTCGACGGGGGGACGATGGAGAACGTCCTGGCCGAGCGCCTGGTGATGCGCGAGGTCACCACCGCCCCGATCTTCCTGCGCGTCGGTGATCGTCGCCGGGGTCCCGAGGGCACGCCGCTGGGCGCGATGCGAAACATCGTCCTGCGCGATATCGAGGCGACCGACATCCTGCCCGACTATGCCGCCACGATCGCCGGCCTGCCGGACTCGCCGATCACCGACGTGAGCTTGTCGAACATCCGCCTCTCCTATCGTGGGGGCGGCGCGGCGACCTGGGCGGAGCGACGGCCCGAGCATCTGCCGCAAGCCTATCCCGAACCCAGCATGTTCGGCCCCTCCCCCGTCCATGGGCTATGGGCGCGGCACGTGGATGGACTGAGGATCGAGACCCTATCGATCGAGACCTTGGCGCCGGAGCCGCGTCCCGAGCGCTTGTTCGAGAACGTCCGCGAAACGGAGACCGGATGATGCTCGACCGCCGGAGCCTGCTGGCGAGCCTCGCCGCGACGCCGCTTCTTCGCGAGCGCCTCAAGAAGCGCCTTTTCGCCGATGATTTCCGCGAGGGCCTCGGCCAATGGGTTATCGAGGCCGAGAAGCCGGCCACGGTCACGGCCCGCGACGGGGTGCTGGATATCGTCACGCCGGCGGGCCTGACCGCCTGGTTCAGGCGTGAGCTGACCGGTCCGATCGCGATCACCTACCAGGCCATGGCGGTGTCGGAAGGCGCCCCCCACGATCGAGTCAGCGACCTGAACGCCTTCTGGATGGCGCGCGAAGTCGGCGGCGGTTCGCCACTGGACCATCCGCGCACCGGCGCCTTCGCCGACTACGACACGCTGGAGACCTACTATGTTGGGCAAGGCGGCAACGGCAACACGAGCACTCGCTTCCGCCGCTATGTCGGACGGCCCGGCGAGCGTCCGCTGCTGCCGCGGCACGATCACGCCTCGCCCGACGAGATGCTGACGCCCAACCGCTGGACGTCCGTGCGTCTGATCGCGGATGGGTCTCGCATCGAGTACTGGAGCGACCGTCGACGCCTGTTCGACCTGGATGACTCCTCGCCCTACACGCGCGGCTGGTTCGGCCTGCGGACCACGCAGAGCCATTTGCGTATCCGGGACTTCGCGATCTTCCGACTGGCGCGATAGGCGTTCCTCGAAAACGAAAAGCCCGCGCGAGGCGTGGCCTCGGCCGGCTCTTGCATCCTAGGCCTCTGGCGCGCCGGACCGGTCCGACGCGCCCCCTCCAGCTTAGTTCTTGTAGACGAAGCCCACCGCGAGGCGCGCGCCGCCGAACTGGGCCGACCACGGGTTCTTGCGGCCGTCGAAGCCGGCGCGATCGGACCCCACCGTCAGGCGCGCGGCGTTCAGCAGGTTTCGGCCTTCCACATAGAGCTCGAGGTTCGGATTGACCTGCCGCGAGATCTTCGCGTCCAGGTATTCGTACTTTTCCGAATAGACCGGCTCGCCCGGGTTGTAGGGGAAGCGCACGAAGTTGCCGACATTGGTGTTGGGCGAATTGGCGACCGGCGAGGACGCGGTGTTGTTGCAAGGCGAGATGCACAGCAGCGTGCGGTCGCGGGTCTGATAGGCGATCCGGGCCTTGGTCACGCCGTCGTCGTACCAGAACACCAGGTTGGCGAAGTACTTAGACTGGCCGGCCGGATCCAGCGACTCCGCCGTCAGCGGGTCGATATAGGCCGCCGCGCCACCGGACTTGGTCGTCGAGACGTTGAAGTCCACGCCGGTGTGCTTGAGCATCCACGGCAGCCGGGTGAAGGCCGTCCGCGCCACGAACTCCCAGCCGCTCTGAACATAGCCCGGACCGTTCATGTAGGTGTTCAGGCCGAACTCGTAGTCCGAGAACTTCTTGTTCGTGCCGGGGATCACCTCGTCCACGCCCGCGAACAGGGCCAGGTTCTTCACGGGAACCTCGACCGGCGCGCCGACCCGGACCTTCTGGCGGTAGTAGGCGATGCTGAACGAGGTGTCGCGGTTGGGATACCACTCCAGGCTCGTGTTGTTCTTGGTCGCCGTGTAGGGCTTCAGGTCGGGGTTGCCGACGCGGGTGCAGGTCATGTCCTGCTCGGAGCCGTCGGCGTCGGCCACGCCGTCACGGCGTTCGTCATAGGTGCAGGTCCCCGCCGGGAAAAGGCGGTTCATCGGCGGCGGAGCGATCGTCTTCGCCCACGAATAGCGCAGCACCACCTTGTCCGGGATCATCCACAGCGCCGCGTTATAGGCCGGCATCCACGAGGTGTACTCGCGGTTCAACGAAACCGGCTTGGTGATCGTGGTGGTCGTGACGCCATTCGCGTTCGTCGGATCGTTCGGATTGAATTGCGGCGTCTTGAGCGTGGCCGACAGGCCGACATAGCCCGACCCTGAAACCTCGGTCTTCAGCATCCGCATGCCGAGGTTGCCATTCAGCTCCATGTCGAATGGCAACTGCTGCTCGAATTCGGCCATCCAGTACCAGGAATAGTACTTCTCCAGCGCCTTGTTGACGGGCTGGTCATAGACCTTGCCGTCGCTACCCTTGCACGACTTCACGCAATCGAAGTTGTAGTTCTGGGCGGACGCCAGCTGGCTGAAGGCGCCGGGAACATCGATGCTGTCCCAGACCTTCAGGCCCTTGGTGCCCTCGAAGCCCTTCATGAACGGGCCAGAGTTCTCCTGCAGGCTGCTCTGGAAGATCGAGATCAGCTGATCGCGCGGCAGGGTCTCGACGCCGTACAGGAAGTTGTTCCCCGTGGTGGGGTTCGGGGCATAGCCGTAGACGCAGGCGTTGGTGGCCGTGGTGCTGGCGACGTTTTCGCAGGCGCGGACGTCGCTGCGCAGGGCCATCGTCGGCACGAAGACTCCCGCCGACGGCGAATAGCCGCCGGCGCCCCAGGAGTTGGTGGAGGCCTCGCGATAGAAGCCGCCGACCTTGAAGCGCGTGAAGAACGGCAGCTTGTCGTCGACCAGATAGCTGACGTCGAGCTTATACTGGTCCTCGCTGCTCTCGACGATCCGAGGGTTCCACTGCAGGCGATAGGCGGTGCTGTAGCTGGGCTGACCGGTGGCCGTGGGGGCCAACAGCTGCACGAAGTTGGCCATGTTGGTCTCGTCGTACGAGGCCGGCGTGTCGATGGTCCAGATGCCGTTTTCCAGCACGCGCATGGTCGCGTTGCCATAGGTGTAGCTGCGCGACAGGCGGCGGTCGTAACGCGAGTAGTCCGACTCGGTGCGGCCGCCGCGGAATTCGACCTTCAGCGGGCCGTTGTCGTAGTCGGCGCCGTAGGTGAGGTAATTCGTCTTCCAGTCCTGGGTGTTCTCGATGTGGTCGATGCTCACCGCGGCGTTGGTGATGTCGAACGACGTCAGATGGTGGGCCTCGTCGACCTTGACCGAACCCGGAATGACGTTGGCGGCGATACCGTAGGTCGGGAACGAATTGTTGGTCACCACCGAGCCAGGCGTCGTGTCGATCACCGACACGCCCGTCGGGAAGCCAGCGCCGTAGACGTAGTAGCCCGAATTGGCCACGGCCGAGAGCGGGTTGGTCGTGCCCGCGGGATAGAAGGTGTTGGTGACCAGCGGCGACGTCACCGAACCGACGGTGGCCGCGCCGAGCGAGGTTATGCCGCCGCGCGTGCGCTGGCGGTTGTTCTCATCCTGCTTGCGATTGGTCACCTGGTACTTGGCGAAGACCGTCAGGTTGTCGCTCACGCGATAGTCGAGACGCATGTCCCAGGCGAGACGATTTTCGTACTGTGACCAGTTCTGGTCGCGGACCAGATTAGGCGTGTAGTCGTTCCACTGGTTCAGGCAGCTGATCTGCGAGTTGATGACCGCCGCCTGCGCGGCTTGGCGGTTGGCGTTGTTGCTGCCCGCCGAGATGGTGTTGAGCTGCGCGTCGGTGAGCAGCGGAAACGCCGCCAGACAGTCGGCCTTGCTTTTGGCGTTCGCCGACTTCGTCACCACATCCAGCGGCGTCGGAGCGTTGAAGTTTCCGCCGCCGCTCGCCAGCGCCCAGGAGCCGATCGGCGTCTTCGCGTCGGGACCGCCGGTGGCCGCGGGGTTGTAGCTCCAGCTCTTGTCCGGCGAATTGTCGAAATCCGCGAAGCGCGTATAGCCCTGCAGGTTGTTGGACCCGCCGTTGTTCAAGGCGTGGCTGTCATTGTAGCGCTTGGTCGAGTTCAGATTGACGATCACGCCCAGGCGGTCGTCGAAGAACTTGCGCGTCCCGACGAAGCCGATCTCGGGCGAGGCCTTCTTGGACAGCGTGTTGCCGGCGGCCGCGCCGCGCAGCGACAGGAAGGGCTTCTTGAAGTCGAGACCAGTGCGGGTCTGGATCTGCACGGTCGCGCCCAAACCGCCCGGTGTCATGTCGGCGGTCTGGCCCTTGATGACGTCAAGGCTCTTGATCATCTCGGCGGGCAGTTCGCGCATGTCGGCCGAGCGGCCGTCGCCACCGCCGGCCGCGAGGCTGAAGCCCGAGGCGGCGACGCCCATGCCGTCCATCTCGACGCGGGTCAGGTCCGCGCCATTGCCGCGAATGACGACGCCATCGCCTTCGCCGAAGCCGTTCCGCTCGATAGCGACGCCGGCGATGCGCGACATGGCCTCGTTGACGTTGCTGTCCGGGAAGGAGCCGACGTCGTCGGCGACGATCGAGTCCTGCGCGGTCTTGCTACGCTTCTTGCGCTGGATCGAGGACTGCTGCGAGGCTCGGGCGCCGACCACGATCACCTCGACGGTGTTCGCGTCGTTGATCTCGGCCTTGCCGTCGGCCGTGACGGGCGCTGTCTGAGCCTGAACTTGATCGGTTAGCGCCAGTCCGGCGCTCAGCGCCAGAATCGAAGCCGTAGCGGCGGCCGCGCGACGACGCGCCATGGTGAAGTGCATGGTGTTCCCTCCCTCCTAACGTCGAAACCCTCGTCCCCCGGGGATTTCGATCGGCCGCCGGCGCGACGAGTTTGGCTCGCTCACGCACAACGGCTCATTCTTGGGATAAATGGGTATGTGCCATATGTTGAGATGTCAACGCAATTTGTGGGAAGACATAACAAAGGTTTCGTGTTGTAACCCGCAATGGTCCTACACGGCCGAAATGGCCGATCAGAAGCCGCCTTCCACGGTGGTCCAGGGCCAGCGTAGGCTTGAGGGAGGTCGCCATGCGGAAGCTGCTCCGCGGGAAGAAACGGATCGAGGCGGGAGTCTGCGCGCTCGCGCTGATCTGCTCCGCCGACCTTGCGCGAGCCGAGCCACGCTGGATGGAATCGCTGGATCGCGGCGTCGTCGCCGTTCCGGCGACGAGCGGAGGCGTCCTGGTCAGCTGGCGCCTGCTGGGCGACGATCCCGAGAACACGGCGTTCAATGTCTATCGCGACGGACGGAAGCTGAACGCCAAACCTCTGAAGGGCGCCACGAACTTCATCGACGAGATGCAAGGCTCGGGCGTCTACACGGTCAGCGCGGTGCTCAGGGGCAAGGAGAGCGCGAAAAGCTTGCCCGCCACGCTCTGGGCCGAGGGCTATCTGTCGATTCCGATCGAGCCGCCGCCAGCGGGCGTCACGCCGACCGGGGAGGCCTATGCCTATGCCGCCAACGACGCCAGCGTCGGCGACCTGGATGGCGACGGGCGCTACGAGATCATCCTCAAGTGGGACCCGACCAATTCGAAGGACAACGCCTTCGGCGGCTACACCGGCGATGTCTATCTCGACGCCTATACGCTTGAGGGCAAGCGGCTGTGGCGCATCGACCTGGGCCGCAACATCCGGGCCGGCGCGCACTACACCCAGTTCCAGGTCTATGACTATGATGGCGACGGCAGAGCCGAGATCGCGGTGCGCACCAGCGACGGAACCATCGACGGGACCGGCAAGATCCTGGGCGATCCGAACGCGGACTGGCGCGAGACGGGCGGCGAGCGGCCCCAGGCCGACCGCACCGGCGCCTTCGTCCAGCCGGATGGGACCAAGGTCGCCAAGGTTCAGGGCCGCATCCTCAAGGGTCCAGAGTTCCTGACGATCTTCGAGGGCGCGACCGGCAAGGCCCTGGCCAGCGCCCCCTACTCGCCCCCCCGCGATCCTCGCGGCGACGCGCCCACCGTCGAGCGGATGACGGAAGTGTGGGGCGACGGCTATGGCAACCGCTCCGATCGCTTCCTGGCGGGCACGGCCTATCTGGACGGCCAGCGGCCCAGCATCATCATGGCGCGCGGCTACTATGCCCGCTCCACGATCGCGGCCTGGGACTATCGCGACGGCAAACTAACCCAGCGCTGGCTGTTCGACAGTTCAGCGCCCGGCAACGAGGCCTATGGCGGCCAGGGCAACCATCAGCTCAGCGTCGCCGACGTGGACGGCGATGGCCGCGACGAGATCCTCTACGGCGCGATGGCGATCGACGACAGCGGCGAAGGGCTCTGGAGCGCCCGCCTGTTCCATGGCGACGCCATGCACGTGGGCGATCTCGATCCCACCCATCCGGGCCTGGAAAAGTTCGGCGTGCACGAAAGCCCGAAGGCCAACGGCGGAATCGGCGCGGCCATGCTGGACGCCAAGACGGGCCAGGTCCTGTGGAGCACCCCCACGGACAAGGACACCGGCCGGGGCCTCGCCGCCGACATCGATCCACGCTTCCCAGGCGACGAGGCCTGGGGCACCAACCAGGAAGCGCTCTACACGGCCCAGGGCAAGGTCATCGAGGGCGTGAAGCATCCGCGCCAGACCAACTTCGCGATCTGGTGGGACGGCGACGACCTGCGGGAGCTGCTCGACAAGAACCAGATCAGCAAGTGGGACTGGAAGACCGGCCAGGCCGCGTCGCTGCTGACCGCCGAGGGCATGACCTCGAACAACGGCACCAAGGCCACGCCGGCGCTGTCGGCCGATATCCTCGGCGATTGGCGCGAGGAGGTGATCTGGCGCGCGGAGGACAATCGGTCCTTGCGGATCTACGCGACGCCCTACCCGACCGAGCGTCGGCTGGCGACGCTGATGCATGATCCGCAATATCGCGTCTCGATCGCTTGGCAGAACACCGCCTACAACCAGCCGCCGCATACGGGTTTTCATCTCGGCGCGGGCATGAAGACGCCCAAGCCGGCCTCCATCGTTACACGCAAGGCCTCACAATGAAGTCGTTTCTGATCGGCGGCGCGGCCGCCCTGCTCCTGGCGGGCTTGGCGCACGCTCAAGACATGCAAACCCTGGCCAAGCCGGGCGAGCCGGAGCCGCCTCTGGAATGGGTCGACAAGACCACCGGCCACCGGGTCGTGCGCCTGTCGCGCGAGGCCGGCAGCTCCAGCCTGTACTTCAACTACAACGGCTATACGCCCAAGGGCGATCGCCTGGTCTTCTCGACGCCGACCGGCGTCACGGCTATGGACCTCAAGACGCGGGCCCTGACCAGGATCGTCGACGGCAAGGTCAAGCTGCTCTTTGTCGGTCGCAAGACCGGCGCGGTCTACTACGAGAAGGCGCTGACCGCCGATCCCATGGGCCCGAAGGTCATCATGGCGACCGATCCCTACACCAAGGCCACCCGCCAAGTGGCCAAGCTCGACCGGGGCGGGCTACAGACCCTGAACGCCGACGAGACGCTTCTGGCGGGCGTGGCGGTGCGCACGGACGTGCCGATCCCGCCGAACCTGGCCGACTCCCTGCCCAAGAACCCCGACGACGTGAAAAGCGCAGACGGCAAGGAGCTCTCCTACGCGGAAGGCCGCGAGGTGCAGTTGAACGCGCGCCTGGACAGCCGCATCCCCATGGAGATCTTCACGATCAACACGGTCACCGGCGAGCGCAAGATCGTGCATCAGGCCACCGACTGGCTGAACCACCTGCAATTCTCGCCGACCGACCCGGGTCTCTTGATGTTCTGCCACGAGGGCCCTTGGCACAAGGTCGACCGGCTGTGGCTGGTCCGGACCGACAAGGCTGGCGACACCCCTATCAAGATCCACACGCGCACCATGAACATGGAGATCGCCGGCCACGAATGGTTCAGCGCCGACGGCAAGACGGTCTGGTACGACTTGCAAACCCCGCGGGGCGAGGACTTCTGGGTCGCCGGCTACGAGGTCGCCACCGGCAAGCGCACCTGGCTGCATGTCGAGCGCAACGATTGGTCGGTGCACTTCAATTCGTCGCCGGACGGCAAGCTGTTCGCCGGCGACGGCGGCGACAGCGAGATGGTCGCCCACGCGCCGGACGGTAAATGGATCGTGCTGTTGAAGCCGCGCGCGGTGCCCGACGTGGCGGGCATTCACGCGCCCGGCGCCGAGCACCTGATCAGCCCAGGCGTGCTCGACTCCGAGCGTCTGGTCGACATGCGCGGCCACGACTACCGGCTGGAGCCGAACGTCAACTTCACGCCGGACGGCCAGTGGCTGGTGTTCCGCTCGAACATGCATGGCGGCAACCAAGTCTACGCCGTGGAGATCGACAAGGCGCGGCCCTGAGCCGGTCTCAGCGGCCGCCGAACAGAGCCTCGTCGGCGACCTCGGCCATGCGCGCGTAACCGGCGTCGCCCGGATGCAGGAAGTCGCCGCTGTGCAGACCTTCCAGCATCCGCGAGGGCTTGGCGGGATCCTTCATCGCCGCTTCGAAGTCGATGATCCCGTCGAACTCGCCGCTGGTCCGGATCCAGGCGTTGACGGCCTGCCGCGTGGCCTCGCCGGCGGCGTGGAAGTACATCGCCCCCTCGAACGGCAGGAGCGTGCCGGCGAGGATCTTGACGCCCCGCGCGTGCGCCCGGGCGATCAGCTGGCGATAGCCCGCGATCAGCTCGTCGGCGGTGACGGCCTCGCTGGCGAAACCTTGCTGGGCCGCGCGGCCAATGTCGTTGATGCCCTCCAGCACCACCACGCTCGAGATCCCGGGCGCCGAAAGCACGTCGCGGTCGAAGCGGGTCAGGGCGCTGGGGCCCGAGACCTCGCGCAGGACGCGACCACCGCTGATGCCGGCATTGATCACGCCCACGTCGACGCCGCGCGCCGCGATC
>CAKZJK010000251.1 GCA_936942565.1 uncultured Caulobacter sp.
AGGCGACTGGCCCATCGCGCCAAAGACCAAGGTTTAAGTGGTTCGTTCTCGATGCCTTCCAGCGGGCTGGCCTGCTGGGAGATATCGCTGGCGACTATCGTGGCTCGATGACGACGACGCTTCCGCCCGAACCTTTCAGGTCCATCTTGCTCGGGCTTCCTTCTGGTTCTTATCGGCTCGAGAGCCCGACTGTCGCGCCGGTCAGGCCTTCGGCGCGCGCCGTCAGGCGAATGTCGCCCGGCGTCTTGCGGGTCTGCACGAGCGCCTGGGCCCAGCCGTTGTAGGTGGTGCGGAAGGGCGCCTTGTCTGGCTCGTGACAATTCGGGTCGCCATTGCCGACGCCGATCAATCGCCCGGCGCCGATCAGGTCGAAATCCACCCGCACGGCGGCCTTAGGCACGATCACACCGGCCTTGTCCCGCACGGACACGTTGACGATGGCGACGTCTTGGCCATCGGCGGTCAGGCGCATTCGATCGCTCTCGACGACGAGCCTGGCCGGCGCTCCGGCGGTTTCGCGCTGGGCCTTCAGGACGACCTTACCGCCCTTGAAGCCATAGGCGACAAGGCGGCCAGGCGCGTAGGGGACCGACCACTGGACATGACCGTCCTTGGGCGGACTTTGCCGGCTCAGGGATTTTCCGTTCAGGAACAGCTCGACCGCGTCGAGGTTGGTATAGGCCCAGACCTCGACCGTCTTGCCCTCCTGGCCTTCCCAGTTCCAATGCGGGAGCAGGTGAAGGACCGGCAAATCGTCCCGCCACCAGGCCTGATAGTAGTAGAAGATGTCCTTGGGCAGGCCGCAGAGGTCCATGATCCCGAAGTTGGAAGAGACGGACGGCCACCAGTTGAACGGCGTCGGCTCGCCCCGATAGTCGAAGCCGGTCCAGACGAAGCCGCCGAGCAGATAGGGCTTGGCGTTGTAGAGCTTCCACCAAACCCGCGCCGTCTTGCCCCAGTAGGGCGCGTCGACGTCATAGGACGAGGCGACGGAGCGCGTTTCGTCCCGCGCGTACTCGCCACGGGTGGACACGGCGCTGGCGGTCTCGGTGCCAATGATCGGCATGTCGGGATATTTCAGCCGGAAGGGCTCGATCAGCTCTTCATGATAGTTGAAGCCCATCACATCGACAGCCTCGGTGATGCCCTCGCCGAAGCCCTTGTTCATCGCGGCGGTGATCTTGCGGGTGGGGTCCAGAGCGCGGATCTCCCGCGCCATGGCCTTGGCGATCTTGGCGCCGCGCGCCGTGCCTTGCTGGGGCTCTTCATTCCCGATGGACCACAGCATGACACAAGGATGGTTGCGGTCGCGGCGAACCAGGCGGCGGAGCTCGTCCATGGGCTCGGGCGCCGAACTCATCTGCCGGGTTTCGTCGATCACCAGCAGACCCAACGCGTCGCAAGCGTCGAGCAGCTCGGGCGTGGGCGGGTTGTGGGCCGCGCGGTAGGCGTTCGCGCCGAGCGCCTTCAGCTGCTTTAGCCGCCAGATCTGCAAGGCGTCCGGAATGGCCGCGCCGACGCCGGCGTGATCCTGGTGGTTGTTGACGCCCTTCAGCTTGAGCGGACGATCGTTGAGGAAGAAGCCCTCACGCGCGTCGAACCGGAACTCCCGGAAGCCGAAGTTGAGTTCGTGGACGTCAAGGATGCTCTCTCCCTCCCAGAGGGTCACGCGCAGGACGTAGAGATTGGGCGTGTCCGTCGACCACGGGCGAGGCGAGGCGACCTTGCAGGTCAGCGCCGCGGTCTTGTCACCCCACGCCGAGACCGATTGTGTCGTCTGGGCCGATGCGACGGGGGCGCCGGCATCCAGCACGAGCGCTTCGATCCTGACGTCGGCCCGGGCGTCGCGTCGGTTGGCGATTTCGACGTCGGCCTCGACTTGGCCATCGCGAGAGGCGCGAACGAACACGCCCCATCGCGGCACGAAAACCGGGGCCGTCTTTATAAGCCAGACGTGCCGATAGAGACCGGCGCCCTCGTAGAACCAGCCCTCTCCGAGGCTGGCGTCGAGACGGACCAGCAAGACGTCGGGCGCGCCATCGGTGTTCAGGAAGTCGGTGATGTCGACGCCGAACGAGGCGTAGCCGCCATGGTGTTGCGTGACGATGTAGCCGTTCACGATGACGGTGGCGTCGCGAAACGCTCCGTCGAACTCCAGCGCCACGCGTCCCTGGGCGTCGGCGGGGGCGATGGGCAGCGTGACGCGATACCAGCCGACCGAGGTCTCCGGAAAGTTCCGCCCGATGGGCTTGTAGCCGTGGGCGGCGGCGAGGTCCTCGTCGTCCTTGTCGGCTGGATTGCGGTTGAAGCGGATATTTTTGACGAATGGCAACTCGACCGCCCAGTCGTGGGGCAGGGTCACCTCACGCCAGCGGCTGTCGTCGTAGCCGGCGAGCGCCACGGGGCCGGCGGCGCGGCCTTGTTTGGCGAAGGTGCGCTGGAAGTCGCCAAAGCCGAAGTCGCGATCGGGATCCGCGGCGTGACCCAGGGCGAACCGCCAGCCTTCATCCAAGCGGATGCGCTGACGCGGAGAAGAGCTCGCTGATCCCGCCAAAGCGCTGGCCGGCGCCAGCGAGGCGATCGCCGCGCCCGCGACGGGCAGGGAGTGGATCAGGGTCCGGCGGTCGATGGGCATGCTGATCCCCTGGCTTGTTAGCGCGGCAAAGAGGCGCCCGCCGCGTCAACGGGGGCGAACGCGGCGGGCAAGGGAGGAGTGGACTTGCATCGCGCTTGCAGTCGCGACGCATCTTTCAGCGCCATCCGTGCGATGGCGCCCATCCGCCGCTCGGCCAAACGCCGGCCGGCCGCCAGATCTGGTCTAGGTCGTCCGTCGTGAGGTCTTGCCCGCCATGCATCACTTGATGCGCTCGACGGAGTGGAAAGTGGAAGGGAGGGCCGTCCCGCTGACGGGACGGCCCTCGGTCGTGGTCATCAGAACGTGGCGCGCGCCGTCAGGGTGATGGTGCGGCCGTCATAGTCGACCCAGCGGGCGACCCGACGATCGTTCTCGTACTCGAACCGGACCGCGTCGGTCAGGTTGTAGACGTCGAGCGACAGGCTGAGGGCGTCGTTGACGTTGTACGACGCCGACATGTCCAGCTGGCCGCGCGACTTCACCGAACGAGCGCCGCCGGTGTAGGTGCCGTTGGCGTTCAGCGGATAGTCCGAACGCCAGTTGTAGACCATCCGCACCCCGTACTTCGGCGTCTCGTAATAACCGATCAGGTTGATGTTGTTCTTCGAGATGCCGGGGAACGGCGCGATCGCCGGGCTCTTCGACTTCGTATAGGAGTAGTTGAAGCTGCCGCCGAAGTTCTTCCAGAAGCCCGGCAGGAAGTCGAGGTTCTGCTGGATGTTGAACTCCAGGCCCTCGACGGTGGTCTTCGAGTCGAGGTTGTAGCTGGCGCTGGCGTTGACGTGGACCTGCTTGGTCGCGCTGCTCAGGGCGGTGGCCGTGCAGTAGGTGCCGTCCCAAGACAGGGCGCCAAAGCCCCAGGTCGAGCCGTCGGCCGGGCACAGGATCGATGGATCGGAGGTCGAGGTGATCCGGCCCGTGATGTCCTTGTGGAAGTAGGCCAGCGAAATCAGGCCATTAGGACGGTTGTACCACTCCAGCGACAGGTCGAAGGACTCGGCCATGTACGGCTTGAGGTTGTTGTTGCCGATGGAAACCCAGGTGTCATAGACGCTCAGCGAACCGACGCTGAGCGTCTTGTTCAGGCTTTGCAGCGGATCGACCTTGGTCGCTGGCGAATACTGGCGGGGGTGCGGGCGGACGTAGGTCTTGTAGTACGCGCCGCGCAGGATCAGGTCGTCCATGACGTCAGCGGCGAAGATCGCCGACGGCAGGAAGTAGTGGTACTTGTTCTTGTACTGGTCGGTCTTGAAGTCGTTCGGCGAACCGATCCCGTTGGTCGGCGCGACCTTGCGGTCCAGCACCGTGATCGTGTTCTTGGTGTCCTCGTAGCGGCCGCCGAAGTTGCCGCGAACGCCGTGGCCAAAGATCTCGGTGTCGTACTTCGCCTGGACGTAGAACTGATTGATATCGTTCTCGTTGGTGAAGTTCTTGTCGTAGTAGGCGCCATCCGCGTACTGGATATTGAGGCCCACGGACGACAGACCACCGCCGGGGAAGGTCGCCACCGGACGAACAGCGTCGAGGAACTCGCGGACCTTCAGGGTCTGCCAGTTCTGATTGTAGTTGCCGACGACGCCGCCCATGAAATCCTTCAGGAACGGCGAGGTGACCAGCATGTCCGAGGTCATCTTAGACGTCTGGATGCCGTAGGCGTAGGAGCGATAGCCGGTCGAGACGTACTTCTCGCGCTCGAGCCGCGCGCCGACCTGGACGCTCTTGATCGGCCCGAGTTCAACGAAGCGTTCGGCGTCGAGGCCGAGGCTGTTGAGATCGTTCTTGGCGAAGCTCTCCGAGCCCTCCACCGCCATCCGGTTGGTGCTGTTGGCCGAGGTCCCGTTGTTGTACCACGAGACGGGGTCGTTGACGCCGCCCCAGGCCCAGTTCGCCCCCGCGTCGATGGAATTCTGCGGGTTCGGGCGGGTCACGTAGGAGAAACGATCCATGTCACCCAGGCCCGTCGACACCGAGCCGGTGACTCCATTGCCACCCGGGCGCGTGTAGTTGATGAAGTCGACCGAAGTCTCGACCGACGCGTTCGAGCCCGAGGACAGGCTGAGAGCGGCGGCCAGGCGCCACTTGTCGTTGCTCCAGTCGATATTGCCGATGACGCCCTTGGACTTCTGGTGTTGGGAATACAGGCGGTTCGAGGTGAGCACGGTCAGGTTGTTGAAGTCGTAGCTCTCGTACAGGTACCGGCCGTCATCCGTCTGGATTGGTGTGCCCGTCGGGGTGATCACCGTACCCGCTCCCGGCGTCTTCGACGGCGAGAAGTAGCTCGTCATGAAGTATTGGACGGTGTCGGGCAGATCGCGATCGGTCATGAAGCCGATCAGGCCGATCTTGGTGTTGTCGTTCGGCTTCCACTCGACACCGGCCGTGCCCGACCAGACCTTGCCGACGTTCATGCGGGTGTACTGGCGAAGGGCGCTGTTGGACCAGATCCCGTTGGTGCTCTTCGAGCCCGTGTTGCTGGTGACGAAGGGCGCGGCGTCAGCGGCCGAAAGGCCCAGCGCTTGCGACAGCGAGCGGCAATAGGACGTGGCGTTGTTGGCGCAAGGCGTGGCCGAGAAATACTGGCCGTAGGTCGCGTTGAACTGCGTGGGCGTCAGGCCCGTCGAGGCGGCCGTCAGGTAGTCGTAGTTGTTGAGGCGCAGCGTATCGCGGCGGAAGTTTTCCTTCTTGTAGGCGATCGTGCCGAACACCGCGAGATCGTCGGTGAGGTGCTTGTTGTAACCGACCGTCGCGGCCGGCGCGCCCAAGTCGCCCAGGGTGTTGTGCTCGTAGGCCGCCTTCATGAAGCCGCCGTCCTTGCGCGAGAGCGCCGGGGCGATCTGCATGTCGACGTTGCCGGACAGGCCGCCGGAGACCGTATTGGCCATCGGCGACTTCTGGATCACGAACGCCGAGAAGATGTCCGAGTTGAACGCGCCCAGCGGCGAGCCCTGGTTGTCGCGCAGCAGAGCCGGGCCCGAGAAGGACTGGCCGTTCAGCGTCGTCTTGGCGTATTCGCCCGGCATGCCGCGCAGGTTGATCGTGGCGTCGCGGCCTTCCGCCTCGCGGTTGATCTGAACGCCAGGAACGCGTTGCAGGGCCTCGCCGACGTTAAGGTCCGGGAAGCGGCCCAGGCCGTCGGACGAGATGCCGTCGGTGATTTCAATGGCGTTCTTCTTCGAGCGGATCGCGTTCGCGTAGCTCTGCTTGAAGCCGGTCACGACGACCGCTTCAAGCGTATCGCCCTGAGCGGCGGCGGTATCCGCTTGTTGCGCGACCGCGGCGGCCGGAAGGCCGATAATCGTCGCGGATAGTAGCGCCATGCGAAGCGCGCGCGCCCGATTTTGTTTGAAACTCATAGTACTCCCTCCTTGTTCTGGCTCGCCCTTTTCAGGCGGCTCTTATTGGCTTGACCGCTTCTGTTCCCCGCAGCGGTCGCCCAGGTCAATTTCTCATATAAATATATTTTTTTAAATGAAACTTTGCGGGTCGCTCTGGAACTTTTGACTATCTAATTGAAAAAAATGGCGAAAAATCAATACGACATATTCAATCTGACGATCGATCTAAAACCTTAGATTGTGGTATTGTGTTGGTACTTACCAATTGGTCAGGCCAAAAGTGGCGAAGAAATACCGCCGCGCGACTCACTGGCGCAAGGGAATTGGGGCTCACACGAGCGTGCGCGCCGGAATTTCAGGAATGGAGGGCAAGTCTCTTTGGCGTGTCACTGGGGAGCGGTGTTGCGCTCCTCATGACGCCGCGTCGGTCTTCGCGTATCGGCCTTGAGACGGAAAGCGGCCCGGTAATCCGGGCGTGCGCGATCGCGCCCAATGCTCCGGCTCCTCGCGGAGCACCGGCTTTAGCTGACGCCCTGAATTTCGCTCGAGATGAGGCGAGCGGTCGCCCGAAGAAGCTCGATCGCCGTTTCGACTGAGCGCGCCCCCTTACGGGTCATATAGGGCATGGTGAGCGCCGCCGTCGCCGCGCCATCAACCATGACGGGGGCGGATATATCCACGACGCCTGGCGTTAGATCGCTTTCGGCGCGCCAATAACCTTGCTGGGCAACCAGGGCCGCGTCGGCGAGGAAGTGATCCCGGACGGTTTGATCGACCCCTGGAAAGATCTCGCCATGCCAGCGCTCTTGGACGGCCTCGGGCTGGAAGGCGTACAGAACCATGCCCGAGGTTGCTTCGACGATGGGACGACGATGGCCCGTGCGCACGGAGTATCCGAAGTAGCCTGGGTTTTCGATGCGAGCCACCACCACGATCTCGTCGCGCGAGGCGATGGCCAAGTGACAGGACTGCTCGGCCTGGGCGGCCAGATCGCGCATCGGGGGAAGCGCGGCTTCGAGCAGGTTCTTCACCGGCGCGCGCGCCATGCCGAGCGTGAATAGCCTATTGGTCAGCTGATAGCCGTCGCCGGATGGCGTCGTCTCGATAAAGCCCTTGAACTCCAGCACGTGGATCATGCGGAACAGCTCGCCGACCGAGCGGCCCAGGGCCACCGAGATCTGCGACAGGGTCATGGCCTGACCGTGCTGGGCGAGCAGGTCGAGGATATCTAGCCCCTTTTCCAGGGCCGGGGCCGTGTATTTGCGCTCGGTCAAGCCAGGTTCCTATGCGTTCGCATCGCGGCTGCGATGTTGATTTCTAAAGCCTCGCGAGCGCTCGGGCCACGCCTATTGCTAGGCGACGCATGTGCCACCAGATCGGCGACGCGGGACGTCACGGTTGCTCGCCGAGGGCGTAGATACGTCGCATGGCCACCCATTTCTCGCCCGACGCCGCGTGGGGCAGGGGACGTTGAAATCCCCACATCAGGCGCTCCCAGGCTTGGACGTCCTCGCTGGCCATGTCGGCGGCGGCCTTGGCCTCGGGCGAGAAGCCTGGCCCCGTTTCCATGATCATGAAAAGGCGGTCGTGAGCGCGCCAGATCTCCATGTCGACGATGTCGGCGTCACGGATGGACCGCGTCACCGCCGCGGGAACCGCGCCGGGCGCGTGCCAGGCCTCGTAGCGGGCGATGGCGTCGGCGTCGTCGACCAAGTCGAGGGCGAGACAATGTCGCATGGCGTCAGACCCGCGTCTCGATCACGACCGTCTGGCGCTGAGCGCCAAGGCCTTCGATGCCAAGCTCCATCACGTCGCCGGGGACGAGATAGCGAGGCGGCTTCTGGCCCATGCCAACGCCGGGCGGCGTGCCCGTCGAGATGATGTCGCCAGGCTGCAGGCTCATGAAGCGCGAGACGTACGAGACCAGGAAGGCGGGCTTGAAGACCATGGTCTTGGTCGAGCCGTTCTGGAAGAGCTCCCCGTTGACCTTCAGCCACATGCCGAGGTTCTCGACATCGCCGGCGTCGTCCTTGGTGACCAGCCACGGACCGGTCGGGCCGAAGGTGTCGCAGCCCTTGCCCTTGTCCCAGGTGCCGGTGCCGTCGATCTGGAAGGCGCGCTCAGACACGTCGTTGATCACGCAGTAGCCGGCGACGTGCTCCAGCGCCCGCTCTTCGGAGACGTAGCGAGTCTCCGTGCCGATCACGACGCCCAGCTCGACTTCCCAGTCCAGCTTGGTGGATCCGATCGGCTGGATGACGTCGTCGTCCGGACCGCAGATGGCGCTCGTGGCCTTGGTGAAGATGACGGGCTCGGTGGGAACCGGCAGACCGCTTTCGGCGGCGTGGTCGGCGTAGTTCAGACCGATGCAGATGAACTTGCCGACGCGACCAACACACGGGCCCAGACGACCAGGCGCGGCTACCAGCGGAAGGCTGGATGGATCCAGCTTGGCGAGGTTGTCGGGGGAAAGGGCGGCGCCGTCGATGTCGGAGACGACGCCCGACAGGTCGCGCACTTGGCCTTGGCCGTCCAGCAGACCGGGGCGTTCTTGGCCGGTGGGGCCGTAGCGGAGAAGCTTCATCGGTTGTGTCTCCTGGCGGCGATCAGTTGATCCAGCCGCCGTCGATGATGTGGATCTGGCCGGTGGTGAAGGCGGATTCGTCGCTGGCGAGATAGAGCGCCAGCATCGCCAGTTCCTCGGGCCTGCCCAATCGTCCCATCGGCTGTCGCGCCGTGAAAGCGTCGCGGGCGGCCGCGTAGTCGCCGGTGTCGGCCAGCCGCTGGTTCAGCGACGGCGTGTCGACCGTGCCAGGACAGATGGCGTTGCAACGGATTCCTTGGCCCACGAAGTCGGCCGCCACGGCCTTGGTGAGGCCGATCACGGCGGCCTTGGTCGCGCCGTAGGCGAAGCGGTTGGGCACGCCTTTGATCGAGCTGGCCACCGAGGCCATGTTGACGATCGAGCCGCCGCCCGCTGCCAGCATGGCCGGTAGGAAGGCGCGAATGGCGCGGTACTGGGCCGTGACGTTCAGGTCGTTGGAGAGCGCCCAGGCCTTCTCGTCACAGTCCAGGATCGTGCCCGAATGAACGTAGCCGGCGCAATTGAACAAGATATCGATCGCGCCGAGCTCGGCCGCCAGCGCGGTGATCGCTTCCGGATCGAGAACGTCCAGCTGTCGCGGCTCGCAACCCTGGACCTCGGCCAGCAGAGCCTCGTTGATGTCGGTGGCGATCACGCGCGCGCCTTCACGCGCGAAGAGCTCGGCGCTCGCCTTGCCGATGCCCTGCGCGGCCGCCGTCACCAAGGCGGTCTTGCCCGATAGTCTTCCCATTGTGTTGTTCCTCAGCTCGCGCGCCGCAGCGGCAGGCAGGCCGGACCGATCGGGTCGAAGGCCTTGTAGGTTAGAATGAATTCCTGATGTCCGAGCGCTTCGGAGACCGTTCGCTCGCCACCGGCGACGGCGAGGACGAGGTCGAGGATTTCGTCGCCGACCTCGTCCAGGGTTCCGCGGCCCTCCATGATCCGGCCCGCGTCGACGTCCATGTCGCCGGCGAGTTTGCGATAGGTCTCGGGATTGGCGCAGACCTTGATCACCGGCGAGATCGCCGAGCCGACGACCGAGCCGCGGCCTGTCGTGAACAGAGTCAGGTGAGCGCCACAGGCGATCAGCTCGACGATCTCGGCGTTGTCGGAAATGTTGGGGAACCCGTATCGAACCTCGCCGTCGGGGACGACGTCCAGCAGGTAGAGCCCCCCCGTCGGCGGCTGGTCGCCGGGCTTGAGGATGCCGACGATCGGAGCCGAGCCCGATTTGGAATAGGCCCCCATCGACTTTTCCTCCTGGGTCGTCAGGCCGCCCTCGGCGTTGCCGGGGGCGAAGCTGCCGTAGCCCATGACGGTGTAGTAGGCCTCGGCCTTGCGCACGCTGGCCTCGAGCTCGGCGCCCAATTCAGGCGTGATCGCGCGACTGGCCATGATCTTCTCGCAGCCGACCAGTTCGCCGGTTTCTTCGAAGACGCAGGCCGCGCCCGCCGCGCCTAGGCGATCGAAAGCGCGCCCCACGGCTGGATTGGCCGTGATGCCGGACGTGCCGTCCGAGCCGCCGCAGATCGTCCCGACCACCAGCTCGGACACAGCCATCGGGACGCGCGGCGTGGCGGCGGCCTTGGCCTTGAGGCGAGCCACCGCCTCGAGGCCCTTGCGGATGGTCTCGGCCGTGCCGCCACTCTCCTGAATGACCAGGGTCTCGACAGGCCGGCCGCTGGCGGCGACGGCGGACGCCAGCGCCTCGCGATTGAAGCTCTCGCAACCCAAGGAGACCAGGAGCACGCCGCCGACGTTGGGGTGCGTACCGATCGCCTGCATGACCTTCAGGGCGTAGGCGTTCGGATAGCACCCCGGAAAGCCGATCAGGTGGACGTCGGGATCGTCGCTTCGAGTGACGATGGTCCGCGCGACGTGGTGGGCGCACTCGACCAGATAGGCCACGGCCACCACGTTGCGGATCCCCTTGCGGCCGTCGGCGCGCAGGTAGCCTTGGATGCTCATGC
>CAKZJK010000252.1 GCA_936942565.1 uncultured Caulobacter sp.
GGGACGCCGATAGGGCGGCACGGCCCGCCGGACACCCTCGGCGAGCGCGCCCGCCCTGGCAGGAACCGCCGATGGCCAAGGGTCAGAAGAAGTCGAACAAGGAAATCCGCAAACCGAAGGCCGAGAAGAAGGCCCCGCCGGTCTCCGTTTCGCCGTTCATCGTGACGCCTCGGAAGTAGGGCCACGAAAAACGCCCGCCCCGGAAGCCGGAGCGGGCGTCTTCAATTCAGCGGTGCAAGGCGCTTAGGCCGCCTGGACGCCGGCTTCGTTCAGCCATTCCAGGATTTTCTGCTTGGGCATGGCGCCGACCTTCATCGAGGTCATCTGACCGTCGCGGAACAGCATCATGGTCGGGATGCCGCCATAGCGCGACGGGGTCGTCGGGCTGTCCTCGATATTGACCTTGGCGATGGTCACGACGTCGGCGAGCTCTTCGGAGAGCTGCTCCAGCGCCGGGGCGATCTGCTTACAGGGGCCGCACCACTCGGCCCAGAAGTCGACCAGCACGGGCTTGCTGGCCTTCAGGACGTCGGATTCGAAGGTGGCGTCGGTCACCGCAACGGTGCTCATGGCTTGCTCCAGTCTGGCGTCGCGCGGCGGTGTCCGGCGCGGAGGACGCGGTGAATTCCAAAATTACCCGGAGTCGCTCCGGGCGGTTGCTCAAAGATGTAGGGGGCCCAGGCGCGTCCGGCAACGGGATTAAGCCAGCCGGGCCAGCGCCTGCGCCATCACCTTTTCTGGAACCGGCATCAGCTTGGGGCCATCCGTCCAGACCAGCGCCGCCTCGATCGCGCGGCCCGGGAACACCTCGCGCAGCACCGCCGCGTAGACCGCCATCTGGGCCAGATAGGCCGGGTCGGCGTCCTCGATGCGGTCGGGCGAGGGGCGGTTGGTCTTGTAGTCGATGACCAGGACGCGGGTCTCGTCCACCACCAGCCGGTCGACGCGGCCCGACACGGCCAGGCCCTTGGGCAGGTGGACGCTGGTCCCGGCCAGGGCGACCTCGGCGCGGGAGCCAGGGCCGAACACGGCGGAGAAGCGCGGATCGTCCAGCACGCCGAACGCGGCCGCCGTCATCTCCTCGCGCTGGTCGTCGGTCAGGTCGCGCTCGGCGGCGAGCAGCCTCCGCGCGGCGGCCAGACGTTGGTCGGGCGCCAGGTCGGGCAGGATCTGCAGCAGCTTGTGCACCAGCTCGCCCCGGCGATAGCGGCCCAACCCCGCGACGCGGGCCAGCGGCGAGGGCGCCGGAACGCGGGCGTTGTCCTCGATCCGCGACGGGGCCGCGTAGCGGGCGGCGGCGGGCTCGGGCGGCGCGGCGTGCGTCATCCAGGCGGGCGCG
>CAKZJK010000253.1 GCA_936942565.1 uncultured Caulobacter sp.
CCGCGAGCCTGATCGCCTCGCTCGAGGATCACGTCCTGGGCGGAACCGTCCCGGACCTGACGCTTATCCTGGACCTGCCGGCCGAGATCGGTCTTCAGCGCGCCGAGGCCCGGGGCGGGGCGGCGCGCTTCGAATCCAAGGGGCTGGCGTTCCATGAGCGGCTCCGCGCCGGCTATCTGGAAATCGCGCGGCGCGAGCCCGAACGCTGCGTGGTCATCGAGGCCAACGCGGAGATCGACACGGTGACCGCCGCGATCAGCGGCGCGGTCGACCAGAGGCTCGAACGCTGATGGCCTCGCCGGCCCATCCCCGCGACGTCTACATGCTGGAAGGCCAGTCGGCCGCGGAGGCGGCGTTCCTCGACGCGCTCGAGCGCGGCCGTCTGCACCACGCCTGGCTGCTGACGGGTCCGGAAGGCGTGGGCAAGGCGACCTTGGCCTATCGCATGGCGAGACGTCTGCTGGGCGCGCGGCCCGAACCGTCGCTGGGCCTGCTGGGCGCGGCGCCGTCGGATGTCGTCAGTCGGCAGGTGGCGGCGCGCTCGCATCCGGATCTGATGGTGCTGGAGCGGCTGACCGACGACGGCAAGGCGCGAAAATCCATTCCCGTCGACGAGGCGCGCAAGCTGCCCGAGTTCTTCGCCAACTCCCCAGCCGTCTCGCCGTATCGGGTGGCGATCATCGACGCCGCCGACGACCTGAACGTCAATGCCGCCAACGCGGTGCTGAAGACCTTGGAAGAGCCGCCGGCGCGCGGCGTGATCCTGCTGATCAGCCATGCGCCAGGCAAGCTGCTGCCGACCATCCGCTCGCGCTGTCGACGTCTGGCGGTTCCCGCGCCGGGCGTTCCGGCCGCCGCCGACATGGTCGAGCGCATGGCCGATCTGCCGCACCGGGACGCCGAGCGTCTGGCGCGTATGGCCCACGGCGCGCCCGGCAAGGCGCTGCAGTTGGCCGCCGCTGGCGCGATCGCCATCGACGACGCCGCCAACGAGATCCTGCGCGCGCTCCCCAAGATCGACGAGGGCGCGTTGCTGGCCATGGCCGACACTTTCCGGGGCGCGGAGGGCGCGGCGCGGTTCGAGCTCTTGATGGACCGCATGGCCGACCAGGTGCGGATCTTCGCCACCCAGGTCGCCGCCGACGGCAAGAACTCGCCCGGTCTCGATCGGTGGGCCGCGGCCTGGGAGCGCCTGTCGAGCGTGCCCGGCGAGGCCGAGGCGGTGAACCTCGACCGGGGCGACGTGTTCTGGAGCGTCATCTCGGACTTGCGCGCGGCGGCCAAGGCGGCGATGTGAGCCGCATGCTCATCGACAGCCACGTGAATCTCCACGCGCCCCAGTTCGCCGAGGACAAGGACGCCGTGATCGCCCGGGCCCGCGAAGCCGGCATCGGCCTGATGGTCACCATCTGCGACAAGGTCTCGTCCTTCGAGGCGGTCCATGAAATCGCCATGGCCGAGCCAGACATTTGGTGCACCGTCGGCACGCACCCGCACGAGGCCAAGGAAGATCCTGGCCTGACCGCCGCGCGTCTGATCGAACTGGCAAGCCGTCCGCGCGTGATCGGGATCGGCGAATGCGGCCTCGACTTCCACTACGACCTGTCGCCGCGCGAGGTGCAGGCAGAGGTCTTCCGCCAGCACTGCATCGCCGCCCGCGAGAGTGGCCTGCCGCTCGTCGTCCACACGCGCGAGGCCGACGCGGTGATGGGAGAGATCCTCGAAACCGAGCACGCCGCCGGGCCGTTCAAGATCCTGATGCACTGCTACACCAGCGGCCCGGAGCTGGCCCGACGCGCCGCCGAGCTGGGCGCGTGGTTCTCCGTCTCCGGCATCGCCACGTTCAAGGCGGCCGAGGAGGTAAGGGCGGTGATCCGGGACATGCCGGCGGACAGGATCATCGTCGAAACCGACTGTCCCTATCTCGCGCCCGTCCCGATGCGCGGTCGCCGGAACGAGCCGGCCTACCTGCCGCACATCTATGACAAGCTGGCGGAGATCCGAGGTTGGAGCCGGTCCGAGACCGAGCAGCGCACGGAGGACGCCTTCTTCGCCTTGTTCGATCGGGTTCCTCGGCCATGAGCGCGACGCTGGAGTTCACCATCCTGGGCTCCGGCTCTTCCGGCGGCGTTCCGCGCGCCGACGGCAACTGGGGTGACTGCGATCCGTCCGAACCCAAGAACCATCGCTCGCGTTGTTCACTTCTGGTGCGGCGCTTGGGGGAGGGCGGGCGGACCCACCAGACAACGGTCGTTATCGACACGTCGCCCGACCTGCGTTTGCAAATGGTCGCCGCCGGCGTCCGGCGGATGGACGCGGCGCTGTTCACGCACGACCACGCCGACCAGGCGCATGGCATCGACGACCTGCGGCCCTTCTTCCTGAACCAGCGCGTGCGCATCCCGACCTATATGGACCGCGCCACACATGATGGGCTGCTGAAGCGCTTCGAGTACGTTTTTAGGACCCAGGGCGGATATCCCGCCATCTGCGAGCCTCTGCTGCTTCCGCCGCTTGGCCACGACTTCGAGATCTCGGGACCGAGCGGCGACATCGCCGTCCACACGTTCGACGTCGATCACGGCGAGGTTCGCGCCGTCGGCTACCGGATCGGCGATGTCGCCTATACGCCGGATGTCCGGGCCATTCCCGAGAGCAGTTGGGCCGACCTCGCCGATCTCGAGGTATGGATCGTTGACGCCCTCCGTTGGACGCCGCATCCGACCCACGCCCATGTCGAGCTCGCCCTCGAATGGATCGCTCGCGCCAAGCCCAAGCGCGCGATTCTGACCAACCTGCACATCGATCTGGACTACAACGCGCTAGCCGCTCGACTGCCGCCAGGGGTCGAGCCTGGTTATGACGGTATGCGTTTTCAGTTGCGAGCGCCCACGAGGTGACCGCTGGTTGCCGCGGATGCCGATTTCGTTCGAAACTTGGCCGTGCGTAACAGCGTTGAAATAAGTCCGACCAACAAGACCGTCATAGGGACGCGGTAGAGACATCATCTCGTGCGTAATTGCTCCACGCTATCCCATGGCTGAAACCGTCACCGCTTCCCGAGAAATCTTCCAGCGCCTGCGCGCCCGGTTGCCCGCCGTCACACGCGAGCATCTGTTCGAGTGCTACGCGATCAGCGAGACCACTTGGACCAAGTTGCGCGATGGCAAGCCGGTCAAGCGCTCGACACTGGATCGGATCCTGGTCCGTCTAGAAGCCCTGGACGCCCGCTTCGCGGCCTGATGGTCTAGCTTTCGTCGACGATCCGGCCATCCAGCATCCGGATGCGCCGGTCGGCGGCCTCGGCGAAACCTTCGTCGTGCGTGACGCAGATCACCGCGCGCCCCTCGACATGAGCCAGGCGTTGGAACTCCTCGATCACGAGCCGGGTATTGACGCTGTCGAGATTGCCGGTCGGTTCGTCGGCGAACAGCAACGGCGGCCGGTTGATCAGCGAGCGGGCGATCGCGACGCGCTGCTGCTGCCCGCCGGACATTTGCGACGGGTAATGGTGCAGCCGGTCCCCCAGGCCCACGCGTTTC
>CAKZJK010000254.1 GCA_936942565.1 uncultured Caulobacter sp.
CTGGGCGGCGTCCATGCGTCGGGCCGCCTCGGTCAGCCAGTCGCGGCTGTTGTCGTTCAGGCGCTCAAGGAACAGTCGGACCCGCCCGCCGCAGCACTGGGCCAGCAGCGGGCCGAGCGGATAGTCCTGGATCGCGAAATGCGCCTGGCTTCCGTCCAGCATCCGCCGAGCCTGGTCGGCGACGCGGTACTCCAGATTGCCGCCACCGATCGTGCCGGCCTGGCCCTCGCGCCAGACGACCATCTTGGTCCCGGCCTCGCGCGGAGCCGACCCCTCGGTGGCGAGCACGGTGACCAGCGCGGCCTCGTCGTGGGCGTCGAGGCGGGCGAGCGCGGCGCGGGCCCAGTTACGCATGGGCGCGCCTCCGCACATCCTCGCACGCCATCAGGATCGCTTCCGGCGTCGCGGGGGCGTTCAGGTCCGGGAACACGCGATGGTCTCCGACGCTGGCCACGGCGTGATTGATCGCCGAGTGCACCGAGATCGCCAGCATGAACGGCGGCTCGCCGACGGCCTTGGAGCGGTGGACCGTGGCCTCGACATTGCGGCCCGCCTTCCAGAGGCGGACGTCCAGACGCGCCGGCCGGTCGCCGCAGGTCGGGATCTTGTAGGTCGAGGGCGCGTGAGTGCGCAGGCGGCCTTGCGCGTCGTAGACCAGCTCCTCGGTGGTCAGCCAGCCCATGCCCTGGACGAAGCCGCCCTCGATCTGGCCAAGGTCGATGGCCGGGTTCAGCGACTTGCCGACGTCGTGCAGGATGTCGGCGCGGGTGACCTTCATCTCGCCGGTCAGGGTGTCGATCAACACCTCGCCGCAGGCCGCGCCGTAGGCGAAGTAGTAGAACGGCCGGCCCGTATGGGTGGCGCGGTCGTAGTGGATCTTGGGCGTGGCGTAGAAGCCCGTGGCCGACAGCGAGATTCGCGCCAGATAGGCCTGACGCGCGAACCAGCCGAACTCGAACGTCTCGCCGCCCACCCGCACGCCATCGGGCGTGAAGGCGACTTCCTCCGGCGCGACGCCCCACTTGGCGGCGGCGAAGTCCACCAGCCGCGCCTTGATCGTCTCGGCGGCGTTGAGGGCGGCCATGCCGTTGAGATCGGCGCCCGACGAGGCGGCCGTGGCCGAGGTGTTGGGCACCTTGTCGGTGACGGTCGAGGTGATCTTCACCCGCGAGACATCGACCTGGAAGGCCTGGGCGACGATCTGGGCGACCTTGATGTTCAACCCCTGCCCCATCTCGGTCCCGCCGTGGTTCAGCAGGATCGAGCCGTCGGCGTAGAGGTGGATCAGCGCCCCGGCCTGGTTCAGGTGGGTGGTCGTGAACGAGATGCCGAACTTCACCGGCGTCAGGGCGATGCCCTTCTTGAGCACCGGGCTGGCCCGGTTGAACGCCTCGATCTCGCGGCGGCGAGCCTCGTAGTCGCAGGACGCGGCCAGCTCGTCGATCAGCTGCGGCGCGACATTGTCCTCGACCACCTGGTGGTAGGGCGTGAGATTTCGCCCCTCGCCGCCATAGAGGTTGCGTCGGCGCACCTCCAGCGGGTCGAGGCCGACGGCGGCGGCGACCGCGTCCATCACCCGCTCGATCGCCAGCATCCCCTGCGGCCCGCCGAAGCCCCGGAAGGCGGTGTTGGAAACCGTGTGCGTGCGGAAACGGTGCGACAGGATCTCGACGGCCGGCAGGTAGTAGGCGTTGTCGGCGTGGAACATCGCCCGGTCGTTAATCGCCATCGACAGATCGGTGGTCGCCCCACAGCGCGAGGCCAGCTCCAGCGACAGACCCTTCAGCCGTCCCTCGTCATCGAAGCCGACGTCATAGGCGACCTCGAAGTCATGCCGCTTGCCGGTCATGACCATGTCCTCGTCGCGGTCGGGGCGGCACTTGGCCGGGCGGCCGGTCTTGACCGCGACCAGGGCGGCGGCGGCGGCGAACAGCGAGGCTTGCGTCTCCTTGCCGCCAAAGCCGCCGCCCATGCGGCGAACCTCGACGGTGACCGCCGTATGGGGCCGGTCGAGCACGCGGGCGATCAGGTGCTGCACCTCGCTGGGGTGCTGGGTCGAGGACCAGACGTGGACGTCGCCGCCCTCGCCCGGCGTGGCCAGGGCGACCTGCCCCTCAAGATAGAAGTGATCCTGGCCGCCCATCGAAAAGCCGCCCTGGATTCGGCGCGGCGAGGCGTCGAGCGCGGCGCGGGCGTCGCCGCGCGCCATGCGCTGAGAGGCCTCGATCTTCAGGTCCATGGCGCGCGCGGCGGCGATATCGATCGCGGCGGGAAGGTCCTCGTACTCGACCACGGCCTTGGCGGCGGCGGCGCGCGCGGCGGCGATCGAGGTCGCGGCGACGGCGAACAGACTCTGGCCGACGTGGAGAACCTCGCCCCCCAAAGCTTCACTGGCGGCGAACAGCCGGTCGTCATGGATCACGGGACTGACGTCGTTCTCGCCGGGAATATCCTGGGCGCTCAGCACCAGCACGACGCCAAGCGAGGCCCTCACGGCCGACAGGTCCAATTTGACGATCCGGGCGTGGGCCCGGGTGCTCATGCCCAGATGCACATGTAGCAGCCCCGCGGGTTCGGGCAGGTCGTCGATGTAGATCGCCGAGCCCGCGACATGCCTTTCGGCGCTGTCGTGCGGCAAGGCCGCGTTCACGCCGCGCGGCGCGGTGATGGTCGGAGCGATACCGGAGTCAGCCATGTGCGCTCTCCGGCGTGACACGGGTTTCGACGTCAGGAGACGCGCATTCCAGGAACACCTTGCGCAGCATGTTCCGCGCCGCCAGCGATCGATAGGCCGCCGAGGCGCGCATGTCGCTCATCGGCGCGTAGTCGGTGTCCAACGCGGCCATCGCGGTCTCGATCGTCGCCTCGCTCCAGGGCTGGCCGATCAAAGCCGCCTCGCACGCGGAAGCGCGGTTGGGCGTCCCGGCCATGCCGCCGAACGCGACGCGCGCGTCCGTCACGACGCCGGCCTCGACCGCGAGCGAAAACGCGCCGCAGACGGCCGAGATGTCCTGGTCGAAGCGCTTGGACAGCTTGAAGACCTTGAAAATCCGGCCTTCGGCCAGCTTCGGGACGATGACCGCCTCGACGAACTCGCCAGGCCGGCGGTCCTGCTTGCCGTACTCCAGGAAGAAGGCTTCCAGCGGCAGCTCGCGCCGCTCGCCCCCGCGTCGCAGGACCAGGGTGGCTCCAGCCGCGATCAGGGCCGGCGGCATGTCGCCGATCGGCGAGCCATTGGCGATGTTGCCGCCGATCGTGCCGCTGTTGCGCACCTGGGTCGA
>CAKZJK010000255.1 GCA_936942565.1 uncultured Caulobacter sp.
GAGCGCCAGGCCAGCGCGGCCTCGGCCGCCGCCGAGGCGCTTCGTCACGCGGTGGAGCGCATTCGCAAGACCGGGGACGAGGTCGACGGCGATCTCGCCAGCGCCGCTCGCCAGGGTGGCGAGGTCGTGGACATGCTCAAGCAGGCCGCCGCGCGTTTCGATTTTGACCGCCAGGTCGGCGGCCATCTCGACCAGGCTCTGGAGTTCCTCAAGCGCGACGCGCGCGAAGAAGGCCCCATCGATGACCTGAAGATGATCCTGGCGCCGCTGATGGCCAAGCTGTCGCGCACCTACACCATGTCTCAGGAGCGCGAGGTCCACGCCCCGTTCGCCGACCAGGTCGGCGAGGTCCCGGAACTGAACCCGCACGCCGAGCCGCCGGCCGCCCAAAGCGACGACGACGTGCTGTTCTAGAGCGCTCTAGCGCTTCGACGCCTTCAGGATCTCGGCGGCGATCTGCTGCAGGGGGACGACGCGGTCGACGCAGCCCAGCGCGATCGCCTCCTTGGGCATGCCGAAGACGATCGAGGTGGCCTCGTCCTGGGCGATCGCGAAGGCGCCGGCCTGCTTCATCTCGTCCAGACCCCGCGCGCCGTCATCGCCCATGCCGGTCATGATCACGCCAACCGCGTTCGAGCCCGCCGAGCGCGCGGCCGAGCGGAAGAGGACGTCCACCGATGGCCGGTGCCGCGTCACCAGCGGACCGTCCTTGACCGACACGTAGTAGCGCGCGCCGCTGCGCTCGAGCAGGGTGTGCTTGTTGCCCGGCGCGATCAGCACCCGGCCGCGCAGCACGGTGTCGCCGTCCTCGGCCTCCTTCACCGACACGGCGCACACGCTGTCCAGCCTTTGGGCGAACGAAGCGGTGAACCGCTCGGGCATGTGCTGGACGATGACGATGCCGGGCGAGTCCGGCGGCAGGGTTTCCAGCACGGCGCGCAAGGCCTCGGTGCCTCCGGTGGAGGCGCCCATGCAGATGATCGTCTCGGTCGTCCGCGCCATGGCCTTGCTGCCGGCGGAAGCCTTCGGCGGCGGCGGCAGCATGGCGTCGGCGGTCAGCTTGCGCTCGGGCTCGTACAGCGGTCGGGAGATCGCGACCGGCGGCCGGCGGGCGCCCGAGACCTTGGCGCTGGCCGCCGCCTTGACCGCGTCGCAGATGCGGATGCGCGATTCCATCAGATGCTCGGCGACCCCGACCTTCGGCTTCAGCACGATGTCGACGGCGCCGGCTTCCAGCGCCTGCATCAGGGTCTCGCCCCCCTCCTCGACCAGGGACGAGCACATCACGACCGGCACCGGGTGCTGGGACATCAGCTTGCGCAGGAAGGTGATGCCGTCCATGCGCGGCATCTCGACGTCCAGGGTGATCACATCCGGCACCTCGTCCCGGATGCGGCGG
>CAKZJK010000256.1 GCA_936942565.1 uncultured Caulobacter sp.
TCGCTTCGCTCCTCGCAATGACGGGAGTCGTGATAAGTAGGGTGAGGAGACGACAATGACCACGACGCATTCGCTCGGCTGGATCGGCATGGGGCGCATGGGCTATCCGATGGCCGAGCGCCTGCTCAAGGCGGGCCACAAGGTCTCGATCTTCAATCGCACCCGTGCCAAGGCCGAGCCGCTGGCCGCCAGGGGTGGCGTGATCGTCGATCATCCGAGTGATCTCGCCGGATGCGAGATCGTGTTCACGATGGTGTCGACCGGCAAGGATCTCGAGCAGGTCTATTTCGGCGACAACGGCCTCGTCGCGTCGAGCGCGGGCCCGCGTCCAAAATTCCTCGTCGACTGCTCATCGATCGGCATCGAGCAATCGGAGGCGATCGCTGCGAAGCTGAAGCAGCTCGGCTGCGAGTTCGTGCGGGCGCCGGTGTCCGGCAACGGCAAATGCGTCAAGGCCGGAAAGTTGTCGTCTGTCGTGTCCGGCTCCAAGGCGGCATTCGACGTCATCTCGCCGTATCTCGCCAAGATCGCCGTCTCCGGCGTGTCCTATGTCGGGGAGGGCGAGCTCGCGCGCATCTGCAAGATCGCGCACAACGTGTTCCTCGGCGTGGTCATCCAGAACCTCGCCGAGATCACCATCCTGGCGCAGAAGGCCGGGGTGCCGCGCAATGCCTTCCTGAACTTCATGAACGCGAGCGTGATGGGCTCGACCTTCACCAAGTACAAGAGCAACGCGCTGGTCAATCTCGACTGGACCACGACCTTCACGCCGCCGTTGCTGCGCAAGGATCTCGATCTCGGCCTGTCGGCGGCGCGCCAGCTTGACGTCGCGATGCCGGTGACGGCGGCGACCCGCGAGGCGCTGCAGGCCCATGTCGGCGCAGCCTCGCTGCAATCTGATCCCGCAGGCTATCTGGAGAAGGATTTTGCCGCGCTGCTGGAGACCGTGGCGCTCGCGGCGGGCCTCAAGCTGCAGCCGGAGAATGTGCCGATGCCGACCGGGCTGGAGACCGAGGGATAGCGCCGCCTATCAGTCTGGTCGCACAGACTCACATCCATCGTCATTCCGGGTTCAATCGTCAACGCGCCGTCGCTTCGCGCCCTTCGCATCGACGATTGCCCCGGGATGCGCAGACACGACTGTTTCGCTCTTTGTGACTTAGTCAGGTTATCTCGTCCTGGCCGAGGCCGGACGGTTGGCCACCGGAAGGCAACGCCACAGCAGCCAGGCTCCGGCAGCGAGAGCCAGCAGAAGCAGACCGGTCAGGACGGTCGGCAGATGAGACGGCACAAGCCCCCAGTCCGGCCCGATGATCATGCCGCTGTCGAATGTCTCGCTGCTGTTTGCGCACAGCGCGGCAAAGACGGGATCTGCCGCGATGTCCGCCGCGATCCTTGCTTCGAGCGTCTTGGCTGCGGACTGGTCGCCGGGCATCGTGCCCATATGCGCCAGCAGCGCACGCGTTCCGGCGACATAGGCATGGGAGCATTCGTTGAAAGGGCTCGCCTCGTCCGTGAGGCTGCCGGGGACGAGACCCCACAGGCAGGCGAAATGTTGCAGGCTGACGAAGCCCATCAGGCGGCGCAAGGTCGGATCGGTTCGAAGCTGGCGCTGCGCCAGCGCGAGGACGAAGCGCGCCAGGCGGCCGAGCGCCAGCAATTGATGATCAACGAGTTGAACCATCGGGTGAAGAACACCCTGGTGGTGGTGCAATCCCTGGCGCGGCATAGCCTGCGCGACGGCGGCGCGCTGGGCCTGCGTCAGTTCAACGAGCGGATTCACGCCCTGGCCAGCGCTCACGACCTCCTGACCCGGCGCAGCTGGGAGGGCGCGGACCTTGGCGATATCCTGAGCGAAACGTTGCGCCCCTACGCCGCCCAGGTCGCGCTGTCTGGCCCGCCCTTGCCGCTCTCGCCCAACGCGGCGGTCGCGCTGGCGATGATCTTCCACGAGCTGGCCACAAACGCCTCGAAGTACGGCGCGCTTTCGCGAGAGGCCGGTCGCGTGACGGTCGAATGGCGCTCCGAAAGCCGCGTGCGCACCGTCATTCGCTGGACCGAGCGCGACGGCCCCACGGTCAGCCCGCCTCAGCGCAAGGGCTTCGGATCGCGCCTGGTGGCCGCGAGCCTCAAGGGCGAGCTGGCGGGATCCGCGACCTTCGACTACGCCCCCGAAGGGCTCACCTGCGTCCTGACGATCCTCGCGGCGACCAAGGCTTGAGCAAGCCAAGACCGATCGTCGCAGCGCCTCGTTGTCGCCTTGGCTTGGCCATCGACGGACTGCAAGAGAGAACTCAGTCGTAGGGGAGTTCTCGCATGAGCCTGTCGTTTCTGATCGGAGCCATCCTTGGCTCTGGCCTGTTCATCGCCCTGGGCCGCGCGCCCGCCGAAAAGCTGATCGCGATCGTTCAGCAGCGCATGCGCGGGAACTAACGGCGCCGTTGGGCCTTTTTTGGACAAGGTCGCGCAGGGCGGCCGTCCAAGGAGTCCCTACGATGTCCATTCTAGCCTGGCTTCTTCTCGGTCTGATCGCCGGCTTCATCGCCAGCAAGATCGTCAACCGCTCCGGCAGCGGCCTGCTGCTGGATATCGTCCTCGGCATCGTTGGCGCGTTCGTCGGCGGCTGGCTGTTCAACCAGTTCGGCAACAGCGGCGTGTCGGGTTTCAACCTCTACAGCCTGCTGGTCGCCACGATCGGCGCCATCGTGGTTCTGGCGATCTATCACCTGATCTTCAGCCGCCGCGCTCTCTAGCGCGCGGCTCCGGCGGCGGGCGAAAGTCCGCCGTCGATCCTCTAGATCTCTTCCTTCAGAAGATCGCCCACCAAGTCGCCAATCCACGGGTTGCGCGACCGCTTCAGCCGCTCGGCGTGGTAGATGTGGGCCAGATCCGCGTAAGCGCGGTCGAAATCATCATTCAGAATGACGTAGTCGAACTGCTCCCACGCCGCGACCTCGCCCTTGGCGCGCGACAGGCGACGGTGGATGACCTCCTCGCTGTCCTGGCTGCGCGTATGCAGGCGACGGCTCATCTCGGCCAGCGACGGCGGCAGGATATAGACCAGCACGCTATCGGCCTTGGCCTGGGCATGCACCTTCATCGCGCCCTGGAAGTCGATGTCAAACAGCGCGCTTTCGCCCCGCTCAAGCGCATCCATGATCGGCGGCTTGGGGCTGCCGTAGAAGTTCCCGTAGACCTCGGCCCACTCCAGGAAGGCGTCCTGGTCGATCATTTCCTGGAAGCGTTCACGCGTGACGAAATGATAGTCGCGGCCGTCGTGCTCGCCGGGACGCGGGTCGCGGGTCGTGGCGCTGATCGACAAGTGCAAATCGCCGTGGTCGGAAACCAGGCGGCGGGTCAGCGAGGTCTTGCCGACGCCAGACGGCGCGACGACCATCAGGAGCAGGCCGCGCGTGGGATGGTGGGGCTTATTCAACGTTCTGGACCTGCTCGCGGAACTGCTCGATCACGGCCTTGAGCTCCAAACCGATCGCGGTCAGGGCGGTCAGGGCCGACTTCGAGCAGAGGGTATTGGATTCTCGCATGAATTCCTGGGAGAGGAAGTCGAGCCGGCGGCCCGACGCGCCCTCGCCCGCCAGCAAACCGCGCGCGGCGGCGACGTGGCTGGCCAAACGGTCCAGCTCCTCGCGCACATCGGCCTTTACGGCCTGGGCGGCGGCCTCCTGGACGATGCGCTCCTCGGCCGCGCCCTCGCCGATCAGCTCGGCCATGCGGCGAGCGAAGCGCTCCTTCAGCACCGACGGCTGGCTGGCGGCCTCGCTCTCGGCCTGACGGTTCAAGTCCTCGATCCGGTCGACCAGGCCATGCAGCACCGGCGACAGGGCCGCGCCCTCCTCCAGCCGCGCGACCTTCAAGGCATCCAGCGCCTGGGCGATCGAGGCGGCCATGGCGGTCTCGACGGCGGCGCGGGTCTCGGCGTCGTCCTCGTCCTCGCGCGCCTCGATCACGCCCTTCAGCGCCAGCAGGCCGTCCAGCGATGGCTTGGCGACCATGCCTGTGGCGACATAGGGTTCGCCGGCGGTCAGGTAGCGTTCCAGCACCTGGATGTTGACCTTGGTCTCGCCGCCGCTCTCGGCGCGCTTGGCCTGGACGCCAACGGTCAGCTGGCCACGCTGGAAGCGAGCCTGAGCCCCATCACGAGCGGCGCGCTCCAGGCTCTCGAAGCCCGGCGGACCGCGAAAGCGTGTCTCGAGGTTGCGGCCGTTGACGCTGCGGGCCTCGACGGACCAGGACCAGACGCCGTGCGCGCCATCGATCCGGGAAAAGCCGGTCATTCCGGAAAGGGCCATCGGATCAGCCCCCCGTCTTGGCGGCGCGCTGGCGCTCGATCTCGCGCCACTTGGCGACGTTGGCGTTGTGCTGCTCCAGCGTCGAGGCGAAGACGTGGCCGCCCGTGCCGTCGGCCACGAAGTAGAGATCGTCGGTCTTGAGCGGATTCAGCACGGCCGCCAGGGCCGCGCGGCCCGGATTGGCGATCGGCGTCGGCGGCAAGCCGGCGATCAGGTAGGTGTTGTAGGGCGTCGGACGGCGCAGCTCCGACAGCAGGATGCCCCGGCCCAGCGGTCGACCGCGCGAGATGCCGTAGATGATGGTCGGGTCCGACCCCAGCCGCATGCCCGTGCGTAGACGGTTGACGAAGACGGCGGCGACGCGCGGTCGCTCCTCCGGCAGGCCGGTTTCCTTCTCGACGATCGAAGCCAGGGTGACGGCCTCTTCCTTGGACGAGAACGGCAGGCCCGACTGACGGCTGGCCCACAGGGCGTTCAGCACCGTGTCGCGGTCGTCCATCATCCGCTGCAGGACCGCGGCCCGGTCCTCGCCGCGCTGGACCTCATAGGTCTCGGGCAGGATCGCGCCTTCCGGCGGCGTGGCGGCCTCGCCGGTCAGGACGTCGGACTTGTTCAGGATATCCATCACCATGTCCGAGGTCAGGCCCTCGGGGACGGTGATCCAGTGGCGCACGATGCGGCCGCGACGGATGGCGTCAAGGACCGAGGCCATCGAGGCGCGCGACTTGAATTCGTATTCGCCGGCCTTCAGCGAACGCGCCGCGCCGGTCAGCTTGGCGGCGGTTATGAAGATCGAGGACGAGCCGATCACCCCGCCCTTCTCCAGGCTGGCGGCGATCTCGGGCAGGCTGGAGCCCTTGCGCAGAACGACGGTGGTGGTCTCGCCTGATGCGGCGGCGGGCCCCGGGCCCTGATAGACCCAGAGCCCCGCCAGCAGCGCCAGCACGCCGACCGCCACGAAAGTGGCGACGGCGCCCAGCAGGCCGCGCGTCAGCCGACTGGCGGCCGACGCGGTCTCCCGGCGGGAGGACTTGCCCCGCGTGCTCTTCTTGCGGGGAGACGGCTTCTTGCTCACGAGACCTTCTTGAACACGACCGAGGCGTTGGTGCCGCCGAAGCCGAAGCTGTTGGAAACGGCCACGTCGATCTTGTGCGGCACGGCCTTGTTCGGCGCCAGGTTCATGGCGACGTGGACGTCGGGGTTGTCGAGGTTGATGGTCGGCGGCGCGATCTGGTCGCGGATCGCGAGGATCGAGAAGATCCCCTCGATGGCGCCGGCGGCGCCCAGCAGGTGGCCCGTCATCGACTTGGTCGAGGACATGACGACGTTCTTGGCGTGGTCGCCCAGGAAGCGCTCGACGGCGCCGGCTTCCAAGCCATCGGCCATGGTCGAGGTGCCGTGGGCGTTGACGTAGTCGATGTCCGAGGGCTTCAGGCCCGCGTCCTTGACCGCTGCAGACAGGGCGCGGAAGCCGCCTTCGCCGTCTTCCGACGGGGCGGTGATGTGGTGGGCGTCGCCCGACAGGCCATAGCCGACGACTTCGGCGTAGATCTTGGCCCCGCGCGCCTTGGCGTGTTCGTACTCTTCCAGGACCAGCACGCCGGCGCCCTCGCCCATGACGAAGCCGTCGCGGTCCTTGTCATAGGGACGCGAGGCCTTTTCAGGGGTGTCGTTGAACGAGGTGGCCATGGCGCGGCAGGCGATGAAGCCGGCGACGCCGACCTTGCAGACGGCCGCTTCGGCGCCGCCGGCGATCATCACGTCGGCGTCGCCGTACTTGATCAGGCGCATGGCGTCGCCGATGGCGTGGGCGCCGGTGGCGCAGGCCGTCACGACGGCGTGGTTGGGGCCCTTGAAGCCGTACTTGATCGAGACCTGGCCCGAGATCAGGTTGATCAGCGCCGAGGAAATGAAGAACGGGCTAACCCGGCGGGGGCCCTTGGCCTCCAGCTCGATGGCCGTGTCGGCGATCGTCGACAGGCCGCCGATGCCCGAGCCCAGGATGACGCCCGTGCGCCACTTCTGCTCGTCGGTCTCGGGAACCCAGCCCGAATCCTTGATGGCCTCGTCGGCGGCGGCGATGCCGTACAGGATGAAGTCGTCCACGCGCTTCTGGTCGCGCGGGCTCATGGTCTGGTCGGGATCGAAGCTGCCCTCGACGTCCGGACCGCCGCCGCCGCGACCGTCGACGCGCGGCACTTCGCACGCGACCTGGCAGGCGTATTCGGTCGGATCGAAGGCCGTGATGCGGTTCGCGCCGGACTTGCCGGCCAGAATGTTCTTCCAGGTGATATCAACGCCCTGGCCCAGAGGGGTCAGCAGGCCCAGCCCGGTGACAACGACTCTACGCATGGATCACTCCCAACCTTCGACGCGGAGGGCGGTATGTGGGGAGCTCCCCAAGGCCGCGCCACCCGCGAATCTTGGCCTCAAACGAAAACCGCCGCGCGCACGATGGCAAGAGCCCGT
>CAKZJK010000257.1 GCA_936942565.1 uncultured Caulobacter sp.
CTGGGCTATCTGAATGTGATCGAGCGGCTCAACTGCACTTTTTGCGGCTATGCCAACGGCGTGATTGCCTACGTGCGCGAGGTGGCCAGCCGGACCGAGCAGTACTGGTGCCCGATCAAGCACGCCGTGAAGGTCACCGACCCGCATCGACGCTACTACGAATTCCTGGAATTTGGCGACGCCGAGGGCTATCGCGCCCGATTGAACGATTTCCGCGCCAGGCTGCGTGATGACACGCCGCCGGCGGCGCCGAACTGAACTAGAAAGCTGCGCATCACACCGAAAGCGGTTTATCTTGGCTTCATCTGCCAACTTTCGGCGTAATCCGGTCACGATGAAGCTCACCCGCACCGATCGAAAGATCCTCCAGATCCTGCAGCGGGACGGCAAGATCTCGAACGTCGACCTGGCCGAGCGCGTGGGGCTGTCGCCCAGTCCGTGCCTGCGGCGGGTCAAGCAGTTGGAGGCCTCGGGCCTGATCAGCGGCTATGTCGCCCTGCTGGATCGCCGGAAGGCCAAGCTGGACGTGCTGGCCTATGTCGAGGTGCAGGTCGATCGCCACAGCGAGGAGGCGGCCGAGGCCTTCAAGCAGGCGGTTTTGCGCGAGCCCGAGGTGGTCGGCTGCTACGTCATGACCGGCGGCTACGACTACCTTCTGAAGGTGGCCGTGCCCAACCTCGACGCCTATGCCGACTTCACGATGAAGCGCCTTCTGAAGATGCCGGCGGTGAAGGACATCCGTTCGTCGTTCGTGCTGGACACGCTGAAGGATTCCACCGCCCTGCCGCTCGACTATCTGGACTGATCACTTTGATGATGATCAAGCGCCCGCATTGGCATTATATGACCTGAATTGGCTTTGATCTGGTCGTGATCGCCACGTTCTGACTTTGCGCCTGGGATAAGCTGCCGTCTCTCGTCTTTTGGAGCGGCCGCATGTTGGTTCTGGATCGCAAGCCCTTCACTCAGGCTCCCGCGCCGCCGATGCGTCCGGCGCTCGACGGGATCCAGGCCTACAAGTCGGGCATGACCCTGGCCGAGGCCGGGCGTCGCACCGGACGGTCCCAGTTCTCCAAGCTGGCCAGCAACGAGAACCTGCTTGGCGCCAGCCCCAAGGTCGCCGCCGCCGTCGCGGCCGCCATCGCCGAGCCCGAGCTCTATCCGGACCCCTATTGCGAGACGTTGCGCGCCGCGATCGGCGGGCGACTGGGCGTCGATCCCGCGCGGGTCGTGGTCTCGCCGGGTTCCGAGGCGCTGATCGACTACCTGTTCCGCGCGGTGCTGCATCCGGGCGACGCGATCCTGCTGTCCAGCCCGACCTTCCCGGCCTACGACATCTTCGCGCGCTGCGCCGAGGCCAGGATCATTGACGTGCCGCGCCTGGCGAACTTCGACCTCGACGTGCCGGCCTTCAAAGCGGCCGCGGCGCAAGGGCCCAAGCTGCTGGTTCTGTGCACGCCCAACAATCCGACCGGGAACGCGCTGACCGCGTCGGATATCGCAGAGATCCTGTCGGTCACGCCGCGCTCGACCCTCGTCTTCGTCGACGAGGCCTATCGCGAATATCACGAGGCCTTCGACACCTTCGCCCTGCTGGACGCCTGGGGCGGTCCCTGGGTGTCGGCCCGCACCTTCTCCAAGGCCTATGGCTTGGCAGGCATGCGGGTGGGCTATGGCGTCGCCTCTTCGGCCGAGCTGATCGGCTATCTCGACCGCCTGCGCCCGGCCTTCAACGTCACCGCCGTCAGCCAGGCCGCCGCCCTGGCCGCCTGGGACGACCAGGCGCACTTGGCCCGCACCGTCGCTCTGACCATCGCCGAGCGCGGCCGCATCGAGGCGGCTCTCGACGACCTGGGCGTCGAGCACACCCGCAGCGAGGCCAATTTCGTCTTCCTGCGCGCGCCGGCCGGCCCGGACGCGACCGCCGCGCGTTTGCTGCAGGAAGGCCTGATCATCCGCCCGACGCCGGTCGCCGGCGGTTGGGTGCGCATCACCATCGGCCGCCCCGCCGACAACGACGCCCTGATCGCCGCCTTGCCGACCGCTCTGGCGAAATAAGAAGTCTCTAGGGAGAGAACCGCCCATGACCCTCGTCACCGACCAGAACCCCCTGGGCCTCGACGGCTTCGAGTTCGTCGAGTTCACCAGCCCTGATCCGGCCGCTATGAAGGCCCTGATCGAGCAACTGGGCTTCGTCGCCGCGAGCCAGCATCCGACCAAGGCCGCGACCCGCTACAAGCAGGGCCGCATCAACCTGATCGTCAACGAGGAGGCCGCCGGCCAGGTCGCCGACTTCCGCGCCGAGCACGGTCCCTCGGCCAATGGCATGGCCTTCCGCGTCGAGAACGCCGAAGCCGCCTACGCCAACGCGATCCAGCGCGGCGCCAAGCCGGCTGACGCCAGCCGCTCGCTGCTGGGCGAGGGCGCCAAGGTGCTGGAAGGCATCGGCGGCAGCTTGCTCTATCTGGTCGACCGCTACGGTGACGCCGGCACGATCTATGACAGCTGGGAGCAGGTTCCGGGCGCGGCCCTGGCCGAGGCCAAGAACAATGTCGGCCTGGATCTGCTCGACCACCTGACCCACAACGTCAAGCGCGGCCAGATGCGCACCTGGTCGACCTTCTACAATCAGGTCTTCGGTTTCGAGGAGCAGAAGTACTTCGACATCAAGGGCCAGGCGACCGGCCTGTTCAGCCAGGCGATGATCGCGCCCGACAAGGCCATCCGCATTCCGCTGAACGAGAGCCAGGACGACAAGAGCCAGATCGAGGAGTTCATCCGCCAGTACAACGGCGAGGGCATCCAGCACCTGGCCCTGACGACGGACAACATCTACGAGACCGTCGAGAAGCTGCGCGCCCGGGGCGTGAAGCTGCAGGACACGATCGAGACCTATTACGAACTGGTCGACAAGCGCGTGCCTGGCCACGGCGAGGACCTGGAGCGCCTGCGCAAGAACCGCATCCTGATCGACGGCGCCGTCGGCGAAGAGGGCCTGCTGCTGCAGATCTTCACCGAGAACCTGTTCGGCCCGATCTTCTTCGAGATCATCCAGCGCAAGGGCAACGAAGGCTTCGGCAACGGCAACTTCCAGGCGCTGTTCGAGAGCATCGAGCTCGATCAAATCCGCCGCGGGGTGATCACGGTTGAGGCGTGAGGCGAGGCCATGGACGGAGCGTCGGCGCCGTCACACTATCCCGATCTCCCCGGCGAATGCCGGGGCCCAGGTGAAACCCACGAACCGCCCAGGATGAATCTGGGTCCCGGCATTCGCCGGGAAAGTCGGGGTGGGGGAGGACGCAGGTGAGCAGCACCGAAACGCTGAAGTACCAAACCGGCTTCGGCTCCTACTTCGAGACCGAGGCCCATCCTGGCGCCCTGCCGGTGGGCCAGAACTCGCCGCAGAAGGTTCCGTTCGGCCTCTATGCCGAGCAGCTGTCGGGCTCGGCCTTCCCCGCGCCGCGCCATGAGAACCGTCGCAGCTGGCTCTACCGCCTGCGGCCCAGCGCCGGGCACGGCCCTTACCAGCCCTACGCTCATGACAAGCTGCTCTCGGCCTTTGGCGGACCGGTGACGCCCAACCGCCTGCGCTGGAACCCGCTGGACATCCCGGCCGCGCCGACGGACTTCGTCGACGGCCTCGTCACCTTGGCGGGCAATGCGGACGCCGCGACGCTGTCGGGCATCGGCGTTCACGTCTATGTCGCCAACGCGTCGATGAAGAACCGGGTGTTCCAAGACGCCGACGGCGAGCTCCTAATCGTGCCGCAGACGGGCGTGCTGACTCTGGTCACCGAGTTCGGCGTGCTGAACGCCGGGCCCGGCCACATCGTTGTCATCCCGCGCGGCGTGCGCTTCCGCGTCGAGGTCGAGGGCCCTTCGCGCGGCTATGTCTGCGAAAACTACGGCGCGGCCTTCCGCCTGCCGGAGCTGGGCCCGATCGGCGCCAATGGCCTGGCCAATCCGCGCGACTTCGAGACGCCGGTGGCGGCGTTCGAGGACGTGGATGCGTCCACGCAGGTGATCCAGAAGTTCCAGGGCGCGCTGTGGGCTGCGGACTGGGACCACAGTCCGCTGGATGTCGTGGCCTGGCACGGCGATCTCGCGCCGTACCGCTATGACCTGTCGCGGTTCAACACGATCAACACGGTCAGCTTCGACCATCCCGATCCGTCGATCTTCACGGTCCTGACCTCGCCCAGCGACACGCCGGGCGTGGCCAACTGCGACTTCGTGATCTTCCCGCCGCGCTGGATGGTGGCCGAGCACACGTTCCGCCCGCCCTGGTTCCATCGCAACGTGATGAGCGAGTTCATGGGGCTGGTGCACGGCGCCTACGACGCCAAGGAAGGCGGCTTCGTCCCGGGCGGCGCGTCCCTGCACAATTGCATGAGCGACCACGGCCCCGACGTCGCCAGCCACCGCAAGGCCACGGACGCCGAGCTGGCGCCGCACAAGATCGACGGAACCTTGGCCTTCATGTTCGAGAGCCGCTGGGTGATCCGGCCGACGAAGTTCGCGCTGGAGACTTCCGCGCTTCAAGGCGACTATGACGCCTGCTGGACAGGCTTCCCCAAGGCCCGCCTGACATAACGAGAACAGAACAGAGGAAGCGCCGATGAAGCTCGCGTCTCTCAAGGGCGGCCGCGATGGCCGGCTGGTGGTGGTCTCCAACGACCTGGCCTGGTTCACCGACGCCGGCACGGTCGCGCCGACCCTGCAGGCCGCGCTGGACAATTGGGAGCATTGCGAGCCGCTGCTGCGCGGCCTGGCCGAGAGCCTTGAGCACGGGGCCGTGCCGCGCGAGCGCTTCCACGAGCATGACGCCGCCAGCCCCTTGCCGCGCGCCTATCAGTGGGTCGACGGCTCGGCCTATGTGAATCACGTGCAGCTGGTGCGGAAGGCGCGCGGCGCCGAGATGCCAGAGAGCTTCTGGACCGATCCCCTGATGTACCAGGGCGCGTCGGACGGTTTCCTGGCGCCTCGCGATCCGATCCCGCTGGCCGACGCCAGCTGGGGCTGCGACCTGGAGGGCGAGGTGGCCGTGATCACCGGCGACGTGCCGCTGGGCGCCAGCCGCGAGGAGGCCCTAGCCGCCATCCGCCTCGTCATGCTCTGCAACGACGTCAGCTTGCGCAACCTGATCCCGGGCGAGCTGGCCAAGGGTTTTGGCTTCGTGCAGTCCAAGCCGGCCAGCGCCTTCTCGCCGGTGGCGGTGACTCCTAGCGCCCTGGGCGGGGCCTGGAAGGACGGCAAGCTGCACGGCGCGCTGCTGGTCGAGCTGGACGGCAAGGACTTCGGCCGCGCCGACGCCGGCGTCGACATGACCTTCGATTTCGGGACCCTGGTGGCGCACGCGGCCAAGACGCGCCCGCTGTGCGCGGGGACGATCGTCGGCTCGGGTACAGTGTCGAACCGTGACGCAGGCGGCGGTCCCGGCAAGCCGGTCAGCGAGGGCGGCCTTGGCTACTCGTGTCTGGCGGAGGTCCGCACCGTCGAGACGATCTTGCACGGCGCGCCCAAGACGCCGTTCCTGCTGGGCGGCGACACGATCCGCATCGAGATGAAGGACGCCAAGGGCCACTCGATCTTCGGCGCCATCGAGCAGACGGTCGAGCGGATTTGACGGACGAGAGCGCCGCCGCCGTTGGCCGGGTCTGGTCGACGCCGGCCGGGGTGAATCTCGGTCCGCTGGACCTGATCGCCGACGGCGGCGCGCGCAACTACGTGTTGCAGATCGGCGAGAAACGCTTCCACGGCTTCGTGGTGCGTAAGGGCGAGACGGTGTTCGGCTATGTCGACCGCTGCCCGCACGCCGGCCTGCCGCTGGCGCGGCAACTCGACCAGTACCTGACGCCCGACGGTGGCCTGATCGCGTGCTCCTGGCACGGCGCGGTGTTCACGGTGGAGGAGGGCGCTTGTGTCGGCGGACCCTGCTTGGGCGCGAAGCTGGCGTCGTGGCCTGTCCTGGCGCGCGAAGGCCGGATCTATACAGCCTAGGGCGTATCGCCGATCAGGACCTCGCCCGGCGGATCGCCAGAGGTCGGCGCCATGCTGGGATTGCCCGGATAGCGCTTGCCGTTGAAGCGCAGCCGCGCTTCGTGAGGCTCGGCGCCGCCGCCGGACACGAACACCCCGATGTCGCGCCAGCCTCGCGTGACGCTCGCCAATCTCCGAACGGGGAGCTGTGTCACGCTTGCCCTCAGCACGACCTGATAGCTCCGGCCCTCGGGCGAGAGGATGTAGAGGTTGCAGCCCCCGCTGCCGCAGGTCTCTCGTCCCGTGGCGTACACGAGGATCTCGGGCTTCTTGTCGCCATTCAAATCCGCTTGAGCGCTTTGGTAGGTCTCCACCCGCAGTACGTCCCGGACATAGTCACGGGCGGCGGCGGGGAGCGGCGTGGGTGCGGTCGACAGAAGCGCGAGGGTGGCGAGGGCAATCATGGTCGCATGATAAGCCGGCCGCCGAAGTGGCCAAGGGTGCTTCGCAAGACCCTGAAAAAAGAACGGCCGCCTCCCAGGAGGAGAAGGCGGCCGAGTCATTGGGAGGAAACGCCCGAAAGGGCTGAATTCGATATAGCGGCTTGTTCGTCGCCCGACAACGTTGTCAGGAAATTATTTCGCGGAACGATGAAATGCCGCGCTGGAGGCCCGCCCAAGTCGCCTCGGGCGGGTCCGTGGCGTGGCCTATTTCTTCTTGGCCGCCTGGGCCTCGATCTCGACCAGCATGCCGTCTTGGACCAGCGAGGTGATCTGGCTGGTGATGCGGGCCGGCTTGTTGGGCTGC
>CAKZJK010000258.1 GCA_936942565.1 uncultured Caulobacter sp.
CCACGCCCTGGCCCGGGCGCGCGGTGATCTCGTGGTGATCTACGACGCCGAGGACATGCCCGATCCGGGCCAGTTGCGCGAAGCCGCCGCCCGGTTCGCGGTCTCCGATCCGCGCCTGGCCTGCCTGCAAGCGCCGCTGCGGATCGAGGACCCGGGCTTTTCCCTGTTCCTGCCCTCGCAGTTTCGGCTGGAATACGCCGCGCACTTCGAGGTGCTGCTGCCGGCGCTGGCGCGATGGGGCCTTGCCTTTCCGCTCGGCGGGACCAGCAATCACTTCAGGGTCGGCCCGTTGCGCGAGATCGGCGCGTGGGACGCCTATAATGTCACCGAGGATGCGGACGTGGGGTTCCGCCTGGCCGCGGCCGGCTACACGCTCGGCGTCATTTCCAAGCCGACGTGGGAGACCGCCCCGACGCGTTGGAGCCAGTGGCTCCCGCAGCGGGCGCGATGGATCAAAGGGCATATGCAGACCCTGGCCGTCCATTCGCGCGGTCGTATCGTCGGGCAAGCGCGCAACGCCACGGCGCTGGTCGTGACCCTGGCTCAGTCCGTGGCCTCCTCGCATCTGCACGGCCCCGCGATGGCGGTGGCGATCGTGGCGGCGGCGGTCGACTATTGGCCCGACGGGCGGTTTGAGATCCCAGCCGCCGACCTCGTGCTCTACGCCCTGGGCTGGAGCTCGGCCGCGCTCGCTGGGGCGCGCGGCGTCCTGCGCGCGGGCGGACAGCCCAAGGCCCTGCACCTCTTCGGCATGCCGATCTATTGGCTGTTGCAGGGCGTGGCGGCGGCCAAGGCGCTGCATCAGTTCGTCACCGACCCGCACCGCTGGGACAAGACCTTGCATGTCCCTCGCTCTGGACGGGTCCGGCTGTAAGAAGGTATGGGCGGGCGATGGCTCCGAAGATCGCTCCCGCCCCCATCGTCATGCGCACCACCGGCTGGGCGGACTACGCCCTGCTGGATAGCGGCCACGGCAAGAAGCTGGAGCGCTACGGGCGCTACACGGTGGTGCGCCCCGAACCTCAGTGCTTCTGGGCCCCGCGCCTGGACCCGAAGGTCTGGGACAGCGCCGACGCCGTCTTCGATCCTACCGACGAGGACGAGGCCGGCCGCTGGCGCTTCAAGGGCAAGCCGATCGAGAAGTTCCCGCTGGGATGGGGCGACGCGAAGTTCCACGGCCAGTTCACGCCGTTCCGACACCTGGCCTTTTTTCCCGAGCAGGCGGCCAACTGGGCCTGGCAGGACGAGCGCGTCCGCGCCTTCGCCAAGACTTCGGGTCGCCAGCCCAAGATCCTGAATCTGTTCGGCTATACCGGCGTGGCTTCGCTGGTCTGCGCCGCCGCCGGCGCGGCCGTGACCCATGTCGACGCCTCAAAGAAGTCGGTCGGCTTCGCCCGCGAGAACGCCGCCTTCGCCGGCCTCGCCGACAAGCCCATCCGCTGGATCGTCGAGGACGCCCGCAAGTTCGTGGCCCGCGAGGTCCGGCGCGGCAATGTCTATGACGGCATCATCCTGGACCCGCCGAAGTTCGGCCGCGGCGCCGACGGCGAGGTCTGGCGCCTGTTCGAAGACCTGGCGGCCCTCTCAAAGGACTGCGCCGCCCTGCTGAGCGACGACGCTTCGTTCCTGCTGATGAACGCCTACGCCGCCCGCGTCTCGGGCGCGGCGCTGTCGGGCCTGCTGGCCCAGGAACTGGAAGGCCGGAGCGGCGTCATCGACTGGGGCGAGCTGTCCCTGGTCGAGGACAAGGGCGACCGCCAGATCGGCCTGTCGTTCTTCGCCCGCTGGTCTTCGGAAGGTTAAGGGTCATGAGCGTCAAGACCGTCACCTCGCTGACCAACGCCACCGTCAAGGCCGTCCGCGCCCTGCACATGCGCAAGGAGCGCGAGGAAAGCGGCCTGTTCCTGGCCGAGGGCCTGAAGATCGTCATCGAGGCGATCGACTGCGGTCACGCGCCCAAGATCGTCATGTACGGCCCCGACGCCGCCGACCATCCGATGCTGAAGAAGGCGGTCGCCGCCTGCTTGAAGGCCGGCGGAGAAGTCATTGAGGTCAATCGGGAAATCCTCGAGAAGGTCTCGCGTCGCGACAACCCGCAGGCGGTCGTCGCGGTGTTCAAGCAGGTCTTCACGCCGCTGTCGGCCATCGAACCCGAGAGCGCGCCCTGCTGGGTGGCCATGCAGGCCGTCCGCGATCCCGGCAACCTCGGCACGGTCATCCGCACCGCCGACGCGGCGGGCTGTGGCGGGGTTATCCTGGTCCCTATTCGGTCGAGGGCGTGCGCGCGACCATGGGCTCGATCTTCGCGGTGAAGATCGCCAAGGCCACGATCCCCGAGTTCCTGGCCTGGCGGGAGACCTGGCCCGGCAGCGTGGTGGGGACGCTCCTGACCGCCACGGTCGATCACAAATCCGCCGACTACGTGAAGCCGTCGCTGATCCTGATGGGCAACGAGCAACAGGGCCTGCCGCCCGAGCTGGCGGCGGCCTGCGACGTCAACGTGAAGATCCCGATGCGCGGTCGCGCCGACAGCCTGAACCTTTCGGTGGCCACGGGGATCATGATCTACACGGTGACGGGGTAAGGGTTCTCCAATCCTCGCCCTCACGTCCCCCGAGGCTTCGCCCGTGTCACCGGCGCGGCGCTGGCCGGATCATCCGGCCATACGTGGCGCGGATAGCGGCCCTTCATCTCGACCTTCACCTCGCGCCACGAGCCTTTCCAGAAACCCGGCAGGTCCTTCGTGATCTGGATCGGTCGGTGGGCGGGCGACAGCAAGGCGAGTGTCAGCGGAACCTTGCCGCCGGCCACGCTGGGATGCTCGGCCAGGCCATAGAGCTCGCCGACCCGCACCTCGACGCGTGGCCCTCCCTCGGCGGAATAGTCGATGGCGAATGTATTGCCGGTCGGCGCTTCGAAGCGCGCCGGCAGGAGGGCGTCCATCTTCCGCTGCAGATCCCAGGGGACTAGCGTCTTCAGAGCGTCGTGCAGCGTCCCTTCGTCCAGGCTGGACAGCGACGAGCGTCCCGCCAGCAGCGGCTCCAGCCACTCGTCGACGCGCTCGATCAGCGCGCTCTCCGACAGATCGGGCCACGCCTCGCCATCGACCTCCCGCAGGAAGGCCACGCGGTCCAGCAGCGCCCTGCCCCGCTCGCCCAGGCGCAGGGCCGACAGCCCCTCGGCGCGGACCTGATCCAGCAGCGCGCCGGCGATCATCGCCGGGTCGGGGTTCTCGACGAGGCGTTCCTCCAGCACCAGCTTGCCCAGGCGCAGCAGCCGCTTGGCGCGCACCTTGCCGCCGGCGGTCTCCAGGCGGTCCTCGGCGACCAGGCGATCGGCGAAGGTCTCGCGCAGGTCGGCCTCATCGACGGCGGCCGCCAGCAGGATGCGGTCCCGGCTATCCCCGCCGCCCAGCTCGCCGACGGCCAGCCAGGGCTCGCGCGCCAGCGGATCGGTCGGCTCAAGATAGACGCCGCGTCCGCCGGCCAGCTGGAACTCGCCCGGCTTGCCGCGCGCCTTGGCGACGCGCTCGGGATAGGCCTCGGCCAGCATTAGGCCAACTTCGAGTTCCTTCGCGCCTGACGCCCTGCCCGCCGCGCGCGCCCAGCGCTCGACGAGAGCCATGGCGTCGCGCGCTCTAGGCGAGCGGTCGCGATGCAGGTTTTCCAGCCGTCGACGCAGGTCGACATCCTTTCCGCCAAGCCCCTGCTCGGTCAGCACGGCGGCGACCTCGGCCGCCTCGCGCCCCTGACCGGAGGCCGCGCCGCGCACGACCATGTGGGCCAGGCGGGGCGGCAGCGGCATGTCGGCCAAAGCCTTGCCGTGGTTCGTGAGATCGCCCTGAGCGTCCAGCGCCTGGATGCGGGTCAGCAGGCCACGGGCCTCGGCGAAGGCGGCGGCCGGCGGCGGGTCCAGGAAGGTCAGGCCGTTGGCGTCCTTGGCGCCCCAGCGGGCCAGATCCAGCGCCAGGCGCGACAGGTCCGCCTCCAGGATTTCAGGACGGGCGAAGGCGGGCAGCGCGCGGGTCTCTGGCTCGTCCCACAGGCGGTAGCAGACGCCCGGCTCGGTACGACCAGCGCGGCCCCGACGCTGGTCGGCGGCGGCGCGGCTGACGCGCACCGTCTCCAGACGCGTGATGCCCGAGGCCGGGTCGTAGCGCGGCACGCGGGCGAGCCCGGCGTCGATCACGACGCGCACGCCCTCGATGGTCAGACTGGTCTCGGCGATCGAGGTGGCCAGCACCACCTTGCGGCGGCCGGCGGGCGCGGGCGAGATCGCCCGATCCTGGACGGCTGGCTCCAGCGCGCCGTACAGCGGCGCGACGTCGACGTCGGGGCGGCGCAGGCGTTCGTTCAGCCAGCTCTCGGCGCGACGGATTTCGCCCTGGCCAGGCAGGAAGACCAGGACCGAGCCGCTCTCCTCGGCCAGGGCTCGTTCGACGGCGCGGCCGACGCGTTCCTCCAGCCGCTGGCGCTCGTCGCGGCCCAGGTAGCGCGTGTCGACGGGAAACATTCGCCCCTGGCTCTCGACGATCGGCGCGTCATTCAGCAGGGCCGAGATCCGCGCTCCGTCCAGGGTGGCGGACATGATCAGCAGGCGCAGGTCGTCGCGCAAGACGCTCTGGACGTCGCGCGCGAAGGCGAGACCGAGGTCCGCGTCCAGGCTGCGCTCGTGGAACTCGTCGAATAGAACCGCCGCGACGCCGTCCAGGCCCGGGTCGTCGAGAATCATCCGGGTGAAGACGCCTTCGGTGACCACCTCGATCCGCGTCCGAGCCGATACCTTCGACTGCAGGCGCACACGAAAGCCGACGGTCTCGCCGACGGATTCGCCGAGATTGGCCGCCATGCGCGAGGCGGCGGCGCGCGCGGCCAGGCGCCGGGGCTCCAGAACGATCAGCTTGCGGCCCTGGACCCACGGCTCTTCCAGGAGCGCCAAGGGAACGGCCGTGGTCTTGCCCGCGCCCGGCGGGGCGACGAGAACGGCGGTCTCCCGCTCGCTCAAGGCGCCTTTCAGCGCCGGAAGGGCCTCGAAAATGGGCAACATCGCGCCCGCTTTACTGGCCGCGCCGCTTCACGCCAAGCATCTCTGGACTAGTCATGGGCGCGGAGAACATTTACGCGCTTCCACCGCCTGGCCTTGACCCCATGCTCATAAAAGGGTCACGGTCCGCAAAATTTTCCAAAGGCGACCCCAGGGGGAGTCTTGCCTATCCAGGAGGAACTATGTGGCGCGTAAAATCGCTTGATGCGATCCTAGCGACGGCCGAGAAGAAATCGCTGCACCGCTCGCTGGGTCCCGTGCAGCTGACGCTGCTGGGTGTGGGCGCGATCATCGGCACCGGCATCTTCGTTCTTACCGCCGCGGCAGCCCAAAAGGCGGGGCCCGGCATGATGATCTCCTTCATCGTCGCCGGCGCGGTTTGCGCCGTCGCCGCCTTGTGCTACTCGGAACTGGCCTCGATGGTGCCGGTCGCGGGGTCGGCCTACACCTATTCCTACGCCGTCATGGGCGAACTGCTGGCCTGGATGGTCGGCTGGGCGCTGATCCTGGAATATGCCGTCGCCGCCAGCGCCGTTTCCGCCGGCTGGTCGGGATATTTCCTCGGCTTGATTGAAAACGCGCTCGGCTTCCAATGGCCGGAGCTCTTCCGGCAAGGCCCGGCCTGGTCGATGAATGGCTGGATGCCGGTCGCCGACTTCACCCACGGCATCGTCAATGTGCCCGCCATCGTCGTGGCTCTGGCGGTGACGTCCCTGCTGGTCGTCGGCACCACCGAAAGCGCCACCGTGAACGCCGCCCTGGTGGCCATCAAGGTGACCGCACTGACGGTGTTCATCGCGCTGGCCCTGCCGGTTCTGAAGACCGGCAACT
>CAKZJK010000259.1 GCA_936942565.1 uncultured Caulobacter sp.
GAAGCGGTAGCGCGCGCCGAGCAGGAAGCGACGGTCCAGCTCTTGAGCGAACCACAGTTGGTTCGGATCGCGAGCGTAGGTGCGGACGTGCTCCTTGGTCAGGTTGATGCCTTCGAACGAGACCGCCAGCTTCGGCGTGACGTCGTAGCTGATGTTGAAGTCGATCTGCGTGAAGGGCGCGACATAGACCGGGTTCCGCGAACCACCGCGGTTGGTGGCTTGCAGGAACTTGTCACGCCAGTTGTAGGTCAGGCGCGCCGAGATGCCGTTCTTGTCGTAGATCAGCGTGGCGTTGGCCGTGTCCGACAGGCCGAGCAGAGCGAACTGGTCTTGCGACGGGCTCGCGCCGTTGTCGAACTCGACGTCGCCGCGCACCATCGTATAGGCGCCCGAGACGCCGATGCCGGTGTCGCCGAAGAAGTGCTGAGCCGCGATTTCGAAACCGTGGATCTTGCCGGTCCGGTTATTGATCGGCTTCGAAAACTGGAAGTTCATCAGCGGATCGCTGCTGTTCGGCGCGATGTCCACCGCCGCCAGGATCTGGTCGACGAAGGCTTGGTTCAGGTCGCCGCCAGCGCCGCGATTGGCCTGGAATTGAGCCTGAGCCGCCGACGAGGAGCCGGTGGTCTGCAGCAGGGCGGTCATCGTGAACAGGTTGACGTCGGTCTGGTCGGCGCCAATGGCCGTCAGCAGCGCCTTGGCCGTGCCCGAACGCGTGCCGTCCGCGCCGGAGCTGACGTCACGCAGACCAAACAGGTTCTGGGTGAAGGTGCCCGTGCCGACGAAGTTGTTCACGCGCTTCTCGAAGAAGCCGGCCGAGAGGAAGCTGCTGGGCTTGTAGTACCACTCCAGCGAGACGTCGAAGTTGTCCGAGATCAGCGGCTCCAGGTCCGGGTTGCCGCTGGTGCCGAGCGGGATGGCGCCGTTGGCGACCGGACGGTTCGGCGTGCCGACCGTCTGGGAAGCGAACAGGTTGCCATAGTCCGGACGGGCGATGGTGCGGCTGAACGAGAAGCGGCCGATCAGGTCGTCCCGGATGTCGACGCTGAAGTCCAGGGCCGGCAGCAGGTTGTTGTACTTGCCCTTGCCCGACAGCGGCGAGAAGGTGGAGGCCGTGTCGAGACGGAAGTCGTTGTCGGCGGTCCAGACGATGGCGCTCGGCGTGCGGATCGCCGAGATCGAGGTCACGTCGGTGCGCTCGTAGCGGACGCCGGTGACCAGGGTCGCGGGACGACCGGCCAGTTCCGACTTCCAGGTGACCTGGGCGTAGCCGGCCAGGATGTCTTCATCGACCTGGTTGCGGGCTTGGCCCGTGACGCCAACCGCGTTGCCGCGGGCGACGTACGGCGCCGACATGGCGTTGTAGAGGTCGATCGCGTTGGCGCGGAACGAGACGAGGCCCGCGCCGCTCTGCTGCAGATCGAAGTCATTGAACTGGCAGGCCATGCAGAAGGCCTTGACCAGGTTGCCGGCGTATTGCTGGACGTCGCGCGGGTTCGAGATACCCCAGCTGCCCAGGTCCTGCTGCGTCGAGCTGGACGACTGCACCATCTTCGACGTGCGGTAGTTGAAGCCGGCGTCGAAGCGGCTGCCGTTGTCGTCGAGATCCCAGGTCAGATCGCCCCGGATTTCCTTGACTTCGTGCTGCTGGCGGTTGGTCCAGGTGCGCGCCACCTGGCTGCCCAGGTCGCCGACATCCATCACGCCATTGCCGTTGCCGCGCGGGGCCGCGTCGTTGATCGTGATCTTCTGGATCGGAACCGTGCCGCTGTAGTCGACCGAGTGCGACGAGATGATCGGCGCGCCGATCGAGACGGTGGTCGAGCTGGTGCCGTTCGGCGAGTCCGGACCGGAGTCGGCCTTCGAGATGTGGCCGTCCAGGCGGACGCGGACGCGGTCGGACAGGTCCCATTCGGCGTTCAGGCCGTAGGACTTCAGGGTGTCTTCGTTGCTGCGATACTGCTGCTCGAAGCCCATGTCCTTGGTGCCGCTGAGCGTTTCCGACAGCAGGACGGCGGTCGCGACGACGGGATTGTTGTCGAAGGTGACCTTGTCGAACGGACGGTTGAACCAGTTGGTGCTGTCGTTGCGGCGCTCGAACGACTTGTTCTGCGCGTACAGCACGTCGCCGGTGATGGTCAGGCTGTCGGTCGGGCGGAATTGCGCCGTCAGCTGACCGTTGATGCGCTCACGCTCGCCTTGCGAGAAATGGTAGCGGCTGTCGTTGGGGATCGCGACCAGGGTCGAGCCGCTGGCCGGCGCGTTGGTGATCTGGGTCGCGCCGCCGTTACGGACGAAGCCGTTGGCCGGATTGATGAAATCCGAATAGGTGCGGATGTTCCAGTCGTTCGACGTGACGCTGCGGCTGGTGAAGTCGCGCTTCTGGTAGGCGCCGAACAGGGCGACGCCGAACTTCTTGTCGTCGTCGGTCCAGTTGAGCAGGCCCGAGACTTCCGGCGTGATCTTGTGGCCGAAGTCGTCGACCTTCTTGTCCATGCCCTGGTCGTAGACGCCCTTGACGCCGATGCTGCCGCTGAGGCCGCTCTCGCGAGCGTCCAGCGGGTGGCGGGTCTTGACGTTGATCGTGGCGCCGATGCCGCCCGACGGAATGGCCGCGCGGCCGGTCTTGTAGACCTCCAGCGTGGTCACGCCTTCCGAGGCGAGGTTCGAGAAGTCGAACGAACGGCTGGTGCCGCCGGCGGTGTCCGACGACTGGTCGCCACCGACCGTGGCGACGTTCGCCGTCGGCATGGTGCGGCCGTTCAGGGTCACCAGGTTGAAGCCGCCGCCGAAGCCGCGGACCGTGACCTGCGAGCCTTCGCCGTTGGTGCGGTCGATCGACACGCCGGTGATCCGCTGCAGCGATTCAGCCAGGTTGGTGTCCGGGAACTTGCCGATGTCCTCGGCCGAGATGGCGTCGACGACGCCGCTGTTGGTGCGCTTGATCTCGATCGAACGCTCGAGCGAGGCGCGGATGCCCGTGATGACGATCTCATCGACGGTGGTGTTGGAAGTCTGCTGAGCCAGCGCCGGGCTGGCGAACATGGCCGCCGTGATGGCGACGCAAGAGGCAGACGCGTTCAAGCGACGAAGCCGCTTCATAGCCGTTCCCCCTAATAAATGCCCTCTCTGGGGCGATGTTATTGTTACGATCCGGAAGCATTTCCCGGTCGTTTTTCCCGTTCTTGGAGCCTGATGGACAACCAGGACACGAGAGACGAGTTAGCGGTAACATCGGTCCAACATCGCCGCAACGTCAAAATGACAGCGCTAGCAATCTTTTTTCAAGCAGTTTTTCGCCCCATTCTTATGACAAATGGAGCGTTTACCGAGCGCCCTTCGGCGGCGCCGCACAAAGCCATGCCCTCCCCTTCGCCGGAAGGTTGACTATTTCAGCGCGGTAACCGGTTTCCAGGCGCAGAAACGCATCGAGACGAGCCCCCCTCAAGGCGCTCGTCTCGCAAAGGCTCAGAAAATTTTCGCGCTGCGGCGTCAGCCCGCCGTCAGATCGAGCGCCGCGCTTTTCAACCCCGCCGCGCTGGCGACCACCCGGACGCGACCGGACTGATTCTGTCGGGTTCGGACGATCCCCTGCGCCAGACCGTTGAACGTCTTGCGCTGAAGCGCCACGTCCGGCTCGTGGCTGGTCGGGTTGCCGTTGCCGACGCCGATCAGGTCGATCGGGCCCGAAAGCTCGAAGCGGACCAGGTCCTCGGCGCGCGGAACCGGGCGTCCCTTGGCGTCCAGAACCTCGACCTTCAGCATCGCCACGTCCTGGCCGTCGGCGGCGAGGCGGACGCGGTCGGCGGTCAGGCGCAGGGCCGCGGCGGGACCGGCGGTCTCGCGGCGCTCGCGCAGGATCAGCTTGCCGTTCTTGTAGCCGTGAGCCTCCAGCACGCCCGGCGCGTAGGGCACGGACCACTCGACGTGATGGTTGGCCTTAACCTCGCGGACGCCCTGGCTCTTGCCATTGAGGAAGAGCTCGACCTTGTCGCAGTTGCTGTGCGCCCAGACCGCGATCGGCTGGCCCTCGCGGCCCTCCCAATTCCAGTGCGGCAGCAGGTGCAGCAGCGGCTCGGACCGCCACCAGGCGCGGTAGTAATAGTAGTTGTCCTTCGGGAAGCCGCAGGTGTCCAAGGCCCCGAAGTGCGAGCTGATGCTGGGCCAGCGGTTGAACGGCGTCGGCTCGCCGCGATAGTCGATGCCGGTCCAGATGAAGCCGCCCGCCATCCACGGCCGGTCGGCCGCGTGGCTCCACCACTTCTCGGCCGTCGTCGCCCACCAGGGATGGTCGGTGTCATAGGCCGGGACATAGGACTTGGCCTCGTCGCGGACGTACTCGCCGCGCGTGGTCACCACGCTGGCGCTCTCGGTGCCGATGATCGGCATGTTCGGGAAGCGCGCGTGGAAGTCGTCCATCTTCTCGTGGCGATAGTTGAAGCCCTGGACGTCGATCACCGCGCTGATGCCCTCGCCAAAGCCGTTGTCCATCGCCGCGGTGACGAGGCGGGTCGGGTCGAGGCGATTGACCAGGCGCTTCATCGTCGTGGCGACCTTGACGCCGCGCGGGGTCGCCTGCTGGGGCTCCTCGTTGCCGATCGACCACAGGATCACCGACGGGTGGTTGCGGTCGCGGCGGACCAGGCGCTCCAGCTCGTCCAGCGAGGTGGGATCGCTGGACATGCGGCGGGTCTCGTCGATGACCAGGATGCCCAGGCGGTCGCAGGCGTCCAGCAGCTCGGGCGTGGGCGGATTGTGCGCGGCGCGATAGGCGTTGGAGCCCATCGACTTCAGCTGCTCCAGGCGCCAGACCTGCAGGGCGTCGGGGATGGCCGCGCCGACGCCGGCGTGGTCCTGGTGATTGCAGCTGCCCTTCAGCTTCACGGGCTTGTCGTTCAGGAAGAAACCGTTGGCCGGGTCGAACCGGATCGAGCGGACGCCAAAGCGCGTGACATAGCGGTCCACGACCGCGCCGCCGACCTTGGTCTCGGTGACCAGGGTATAGAGGTGCGGGTTCTCCAACGACCACGGGACTGGGTTGGCCAGGGTCACGGTCTGCGACAGGCTCTGCCGCTCCCAGCCCGGCAGGCGGCCGGTGGCGGGCGCGACCGCCAGCACCGGCTTGCCGGTGGCGTCCAGCACCGCGTGCGAGACCTCGAAGGCCTGGGCCGCGTCGGACTCGTTGATGAGGTCGGTGTCGATCTGGACCGTGCCGTCGATCTTGGCGCGGACGAAGACGCCCCATTGCGGCACGTGAACGGGCGCGGTCTTGACCAGCCAGACGTGGCGGTAGAGCCCCGCCCCTTCGTAGAACCAGCCCTCGCCCAGGCTGGCGTCGACGCGGACGGTGACCAGGTTGTCGCCGCCGATGTTGGCGATGTCGGTGATGTCGACGCGGAACGGCGAATAGCCGCTCTCCTCGCGCTCGAGGACGTAGCCGTTGACCATCACCAGGGTGTCGCGGAACGCGCCATCGAACTCGATCGACAGGCGCTTGCCAACGTCGCTCGCGGGCAAGGCGAAGGTCTTGCGGTACCAGCCGATGCTGTTTTCGGGGAAGCGACGTCCCAGCGCCTTGTAGCCGTGAGCGGCCAGCACATCCTCGTCGTCCGGCTTGCCGGAGGGTTTGTATTCGGGGTTGTCGACGAACGGCAGCTCGACGGCCCAGTCGTGCGGCAGGGTCACCGGCTTCCAGGCGCTGTCGTCGAAGTCCTTCTGGGCGGCGGCGGCGACCCACCACGAGGACGCGCTGGCGCCGGCCTTGGCGTAGGTGCGCTGGTTGCCGCCGAAATCGAAGTCCTTGGCGGGGTCCGAGGCGTGTCCCAGGGCGAAGCGCCAGCCGAAGTCCAGCGACGAGCG
>CAKZJK010000260.1 GCA_936942565.1 uncultured Caulobacter sp.
CAGGAGGCCCACGTCAAGCCGGGCCGCAAGGTACAGCTGGGCGGCCTCGTCCAGCACGGTAGCGTGGTCAAGCATCCGGACGGCAATGTCGAGTTCGTGGTCGCCGACCAGAAGGCCTCGGCGAAGGTCGTCTTCCACGGCGACCTGCCCGACTTGTTCCGCGAGGGGCAGGGGATCGTCGCCGAGGGGACGTTCAACGACCAGGGCGTCTTCGTCGCCAAGCAGGTGCTGGCCAAGCACGACGAGCGCTACATGCCGCGCGAGGTGTCCAAGGCCCTGAAGAAGCAAGGCGAGTGGCGCGGCGAGGGCGCGGGGGCGCCGGCCTATGACGCCTCGACCTACGGGAAGCCCGCCCAATGATCACCGAGCTTGGCGCCTTCGCCCTCGTCCTGGCGCTGACGCTGTCGGTCGCCCAGGCCGGCCTTTCGGCGGTCGGCGGCGCGCGGCGGTCCGTGGTTCTGGCCGGCGCCGGACGCGGCGCGGCCGTCGCGGTGTTCCTGGCCGTGGCGGTGGCCTTCGCCTGCCTGATCCACGCCTTCGTGGTCTCGGACTTCTCGGTCGCCAACGTGGCGGCCAACTCGCACACCGCCAAGCCGATGCTCTACAAGGTGGCCGGCGCCTGGGGCAGCCACGAGGGCTCGATGCTGCTGTGGTGCCTGGTGCTGACCGGCTACGGCGCGGCCATGGCCTTCTTCGGCGACAGCCTGCCGCCGCGTCTGCGGTCCTACGCCATCGCCATCCAGGGCGCGCTTGGCGTCCTTTTCCTGGCCTACACCGTCTTCGCCTCGAACCCGATGGCGCGCCTGCTGGACGCCCCGATCGAAGGCCGCTCGCTCAATCCCCTGCTGCAGGACCCGGCGCTGGCCTTCCACCCGCCGTTCCTTTACGCCGGCTATGTCGGCTTCTCGGTGGTCTATTCGCTGTCGCTGGCGGCGCTGATCGAGGGCCGGATCGACGCTGCCTGGGCCCGCTGGGTGCGCCCCTGGACCCTGGCCGCCTGGAGCCTGCTGACCGTCGGCATCACCCTGGGCGCCTTCTGGGCCTATTATGAGCTGGGCTGGGGCGGCTGGTGGTTCTGGGACCCTGTCGAGAACGCCAGCTTCATGCCCTGGCTGGTCGGGGCTGCCTTGCTGCACTCGGCCATCGTCACCGAGAAGCGCGGCGCCCTGCCGGGCTGGACCGCGTTCCTGGCCCTGGCGGCCTTCACCTTCTCGATGCTGGGCGCCTTCCTGGTGCGTTCGGGCGTGCTGACCAGCGTCCACGCCTTCGCCGTCGACCCGACGCGGGGCGTGCTGCTGCTGATCATGATGGGCATCGCGGCCGGAGCGGGCTTCCTGCTGTTCGCCCTGCGCGCGCCGACCCTGAATCCCGGCGGCCAATTCCGCGCGATCAGCCGCGAGAGCGCGATCGTGCTCAACAACATCCTGCTGTCGACGGCGACGGCGGTGGTGCTCTTGGGCACGCTGTTCCCGCTGATCCGCGAGGCCGTGGACGGCGAGGCCGTCTCGGTCGGCGCGCCGTTCTTCAACCTGACCTTCGTTCCCTTGATGATCCTGGCCTTCGCCGTGCTGCCCGCCGGGCCGCTGCTGGCCTGGAAGCGCGGCGACGCCCGCGGCGTGGCCCGCAAGCTGTGGGTCGTGCTGGCCGCCGCCGTCGTGCTGGGCCTGATCGCCTACGCCGTTGTCCAGCCGCGCAAGGCCCTGGCCAGCGGCGGCCTTGTCGTCGGGTTCTGGCTGATCGGCGGCGCGCTCCTGGAGCTCTCCGAGCGCCTGAAGCTGTTCCGCGTCCCCGCCGCCGAGAGCGCTCGCCGCGCTCGTGGTCTGCCGCGTGGCGCCTGGGGCACGACCCTGGCCCATGCCGGCCTTGGCCTGTTCGTGCTGGGCGCGTCGTTCGAGACGGCCTGGCGCGTCGAGGCCGCCCAGGCGCTGAGCCTGAACGGCAGCCAGCCGTTGGGCGCCTACACCCTGACCCTGAAGAAGGTCGGCACGGTGGAAGGGCCCAACTATCTGGCCGAGCGCGGCGTCGTCGACGTCGTCGACAAGGCCGGTCGCCTGGTGTGCCGCGCCACGCCCGAGCGCCGCTTCTATCCGACCGGCGGCCAGACCACCTCGGAGGTCTCGATCTGCCCCAGCTTGCTCAACGACGTCTATGTCGTGATGGGCGAGCGCCGGGCGGGCGAGGATGGCAAGCCGGCCTGGCTGATCCGCGCCTATGTGAACCCCTGGGTGCGGCTGATCTTCCTGGGGCCGCTGCTGATGGCGATCGGCGGCGTCGTCTCGCTGTCGGACCGCCGAGTGCGGCTGGGCGTCGGGCGTCGGACGCGGGAGACGGTGTCGTGATCCGCGAGCTCAAGACGATCGTCGTCGCTCTCTGCGCCATCGCCCTTACCGCCGGCGCGTCCGAGCCGTCGGAGCGTCTGCCCGATCCGGCGCAGGAGGCCCACGCGCGGACGCTGTTCCGCGAGGTCCGCTGCCTGGTCTGCCAGAACGAGTCGATCGACGATTCCGAGGCCCAGCTGGCCGCCGACCTGCGGCGAATTGTCCGCGAACAGGTCAAGGCCGGCCGCAGCGACCGCGAGATCCGCGCGTTCCTGGTCGAGCGCTATGGCGAGTTCGTGCTGCTCAAGCCGCCGTTCTCGGCCGGCAACGCCGTGCTGTGGCTGGCTCCGGTGGGCATCCTGCTGATCGGCGGCGTCCTGATGATCGGCCTGCTGCGCCGGCGCGATCCGGCGCAGGGCGAGCTTTCGCGGGACGAGGAAGAGCGTCTGCTTCAAGACGATTGACACGATTGCGCCGAAATGGAGCCGCAAGAAGCGCTAGCCGGGGCGTAAAGAATGGGTCGAAGCCATTGCACCTTTCACGCGCGGGACTAGGTTCTGACGTCAGAGGGACCGCGCCGGCGCGGCTTTGAGGCATAAGGGACCGCGCGGGGACGCGCGGGTGAGGAAAGACGAGAATGACCGCTAGGAAGTCGGGTTTCATTGTTGGCGCGGTGGCGGGCGCGGGCGTCGCCTGCGCGGCTCTCGCTGGCGTCGGCATGCGCATGGGAACGGCGGGCGCCGCCGAGGCTCCGGCCGTTCGTCCCGGC
>CAKZJK010000261.1 GCA_936942565.1 uncultured Caulobacter sp.
GAGCCGTCGCCGACGCGGCGGCCCTCGAGCGTCTCGACGCCGTCCGCATCGCGGCCGCGTGAGTCTTCTACCGTAAGGTAAGCCTTTCCCACTCCGCCGCCCTCCCCCATGGTTCTTTCCAAGAACAGAACGGGAGGACGCGATGCTGGAAGGTCTGCGGGTCGTCGAGCTGGCGACCTATATCGCCGCCCCTGGCGCGGCCGGGATCATGGCCGACTGGGGCGCGGACGTGATCAAGGTCGAGTCGCCCGAAGGCGATCCGATGCGGCGCTTCTTCGACACCATCGGTTCGGACCAGGCCTCCAACCCGGTCTTCGAGCTCGACAATCGCGGCAAGCGAGCGGTGGTGCTAGACATCCGAAGCGACCTGGGCCGCGAGGCGTTGAAGGCTCTCGTCGCCACGGCCGATATCTTCCTGACCAATGTGCGCACGGCCGCGCTCGCCCGCGCCGGGCTCGATCACGAAGCGCTGAAGGCTGTCAATCCGCGCCTGATCTACGCCAGCCTCACCGGCTATGGCCTGACCGGGCCCGACGCCGACAAGCCGGGTATGGACGTCGCCGCGTTCTGGTCGCGCGCCGGCGTCGGAGCGATCACCGCGCCGAAGGGCTCGGAGCCCTTCCCGATCCGCACCGGCATGGGTGACCACGTCACCTCGCTGGCGACCGTCTCGGCGATCCTGGCGGCGGTGTACGAGCGTGAGCGAACCAGCGTCGGGCGCCTGGTCGAGACCTCGCTGCTCCGGACCGGCGTCTACGCGATCGGCTCGGACATGGCGATCCAGCTGCGTCTGGGAAAGCTGGCCTCCACGCGCGGCCGACGCGAGGCCGTGCAGCCCCTGGCCAACTTCTACAAGACCGCCGACGGACGCTGGATCTGCCTCTTGCCGCGCCAGGGCTCGATCGACTGGCCGCGCATCGCCGCCGCCGCCGGGCGGCCAGAACTGGTCGATGACCCGCGCTTCGCCTCGGCCAAGGCCCGGCGCGAACACGGCGAGGCGCTGGTGGACATCCTGGACGCCGCCTTCGGCGCCATGACCTATGCCCAAGCGGCCCAGGCGCTGGACGCGGGCGACATCACCTGGGCGCCCTATCAGACGCCGCGCGAGCTGGCCGACGACGCCCAAGCTGAAGCGGCGGGCTGCTTCGTCCAGACGCCTGACGGACGCGGTGGGACCTTCCGGGCGCCGGCCGCGCCGGCCCGCTTCCCCGGCGCGCTCGACGGACCGCGAGGCCCCGCGCCAGCGCTGGGCGCGGACACGGCGGCGGTGTTCCGGGAGCTGGGATGGAACGAGGAGAAGATCGCCTCGCTGACAGCGGTCAGCGCTGCTTGACCTTGTCGTTGGCGTCGGCCAGCACGCGCAGCATCTCGGCCGAGAACATGGAGCTGGCCAGGCGCTGGCCCGCGCCCATGCCCGACGCGCCGGAGGACCCCGCGCCGCCGAAGGGATCGCCGACGTCCTGCGAGCCGCGCAGGATCAGGTTCATCACCGCTTCTTGCTGCTGGATGCGCTCCAAGCGGCGACCGCTGGCGTACTGCATGAAGCCTTGATCGTCGCCCGCCGCTCGCGACGGCGCCGGATCGGCCACCCGCGTGGTCCCCCCGGTCTTGGTCAGATTGGCGTAGAGCTCGCCCACGGTAGTCGGACGTCCCTCGCGATAGAAGATCGAGCGGTTAGCCTGGGCGGCCTCGGGGAACATCGCCGCGGCGCTGGCGCCAGGCGAGGCCGTCGCCGCCTGGATCAGCTTGGCCGAGCCTTGCGGGCCCAGAAAGTGGGCAGCGTAGAGCTCGCCCGCCGTGGGCGAGCGCCCGACCCGACCGCGCAGATACGAGGCGTGGTCAGAGGTCAGTTCACCAGCCATCAGCGACGCGGCGTGGGGATCCATCTTCAGGCCCAGCACGGCCTTGCGCGCCTCGTCGCCGTTGACACGATAGCGACCATCGGAGCTTTGCGTGATCAGGTCGGCGTAGCGGGCGTAGCCGTACTTGGAGCCGTGCTTCTTCAGCGTGGCCAGCCAAGTCTGGTCGACGAACTGGAACAGGCCCGACGCCGACGAGGTGCGCGCCTTGGCGGCGGGGTTGAAGCCGCTCTCGCGCTTGGCCGCGCCCATCAGGAACGAGAAATCGACCCCCGTCGCGCTGGAGGCGCGCTGGATCGCCGACTCGACGACGCTGCGAATGGAACCTACGGCGGGCATGGGCCTCAGGAGTCGGTGATCATGGTTAATTCCCAATTAACCACGTTCAGCGCTCCGCGTCCGGAGACGAGATGCCGCAGGCGGTCTTACACTCGTAAGAGAAATCATGCGACGGATTACGATTGTCAATTTACAGAGGCGGAACGCTGTGCTGATTTGATCCTACGAATGTAATTTCGTTAGGGAGATCGACATGGCTCTGGCCCTGAATCCCAATGGCTCCGGCATTCCCGGCCTGGGCGATGCGCCGCGAAAGCCGTCCCGCGTGCTGGTCGTGGGCCTCGGCGTCTCGGCCGCCGCGCACGTGCTACTGATCGGCTATCTGGCCTATCAGAAGTGGACGGAGCCCCTTCCGCGGGCAGAGCCCGACAAACCGTTCGTGATCGAGCAGGTCTACACGCCCAAGCCGCCCCCGCCTCCGCCGCCTCAAACCCCGACCCGGCAGAATCAGATTCGCTTGCACACGCCGGTCCTGACGCCCTTGCCGACGCCCGAGCCCCTGCCGCTCGAACCCGTTAAGGTCGACACGCCGACCGCGCCAGGCCCGGTGGTCCTCCCGACCGCGCCGGCAGGCCCCACCACGCCGCCTGCCCCGCCGCCCAAGGTGATCACCCGGGCCAACTGGCTCCGCGTCCCGTCCGGCGAGGAGGTCGCCCGGTACTATCCCGACAGCGCGCAGCGGCGCGGCGTCTCGGGCCTGGCGACGCTAAGCTGCGTCGTGTCCGTGAACGGCGCGGTTCGCGACTGCTCGGTCATCTCGCAGACGCCAGCGGACGAAGGCTTCGGCGCGGCCGCCCTGAAGATCTCGCGCTTCTTCAAGATGAAGCCGCAGACGGAGAACGGCGAAGCGGTCGACGGCGCGACCGTCAGCATCCCGATCCGGTTCAACGC
>CAKZJK010000262.1 GCA_936942565.1 uncultured Caulobacter sp.
CTGACCTGGCGGGTTCACGGCCAGGCGCTGGTCGACTCCGCCTATTTCACCCAGGCCCTGCTACGCGCGCCCAAGGCCCTTTGGGATCCGCTGGACGCGACGACCAAGAAGCGCATTGTCGAGGAGATCAAGGCGGTGCGGCGGTTCAATCCGCCGATCACCAACTGGCTGCTCTTCGCGGCGATGAACGAGGCCTTTTTGCTGCGGATCGGCGAGGAAGCCGACCCGATGCGCCTCAACGCCGCGGTGCGGGCGATCAACGACTGGTACGTCGGCGACGGCTGGATCAAGGACGGGGCGAGCTTCCACTTCGACTACTACAACGCCTTCGTGATGCATCCGATGATGGTCCAGGTCCTGGAGATCATGGAGGCCTACAAGGCGCCGTTCTGGAAGGACGACCTGACCAAGTGGCGCGAGTTGGCCGTCAAGCGCGCTCAGCGCTATGCCGAGCACCTGGAGCGGTTTGTTTCTCCGGAAGGGACCTTCCCGCCGTTTGGTCGGTCGCTGACCTATCGGACCGCGGCGTTCCAGCCGCTGGCGCTGCTGTCGTTGCGAAAGCAGCTGCCGGCCAAGTTGTCGGAGGGGCAGGTTCGGTCGGCTCTGACGGCCGTGCACAAGGCCATCTTCAGCCATGAGAGCAACTTCAAGGACGGCTTCCTGACGATCGGGTTCGCCGGCCATAACCCCGCGCTCGGCGACTGGTATTCGAACAACGGCAGCATGTACATCACGACTGAGGGCTTCCTGGCCCTGGGGTTGCCGGCCACCGACAGCTACTGGACCGCGCCTTCCCAGGCTTGGACGCAGAAGCTGGCCTTCGCGGGGCTCCCGTTCCAGAAAGACTACGCCGTCGAGTACTGAAGCGGAATGGCGTCGCGCGCCAGCGTCGTTCCAGTCGTTGCATTTTTCAGGCCATATCGTATCACTATTCGGTACGGCTCGCGGCAATGTCGCGGCGAGTCCCGCGCGATGGCTATGATGAACGACGACGGCTCGACGGAAGCGGATGAGGCCTCCTCGGCGCGGACGAACGTGGGCGCCCAGACCCTCTTCAAGGGGCTGGAGGTGCTCAGCCGGGTGGCCAAGGGCGACAACTCGCTTGGCAAGATGGCCAAGTCGCTGGACCTGAACAAGACGACGGTTCACCGCTTGGCCTCGACCCTGGTCGAGGCTGGCTTTCTGTCGTTCTCGCCGCGCGAGGGCTACGCGCTGGGGACGAAGTTGCTGGAGCTGGGATACGCGGCCTCCCAGCAGATCACCCTGACCCGCGTCAGTCACGATCACCTGCGCCAGCTGTCGATCGACACCGGCGATACGGTCAATCTGGGCGTGCTCGAGCGCGATCAGGTCCACTACATCGACAAGATCCCCGGCACCCGACGCATCGAGGTGCGCTGCGTCGTCGGCGAGCGCCAGCCGCTGCGCCACACGGGGCTGGGCAAGGCGCTGCTGATGGACGAGAGCGAGGATGTCCTGCGCGAGGTCTTCCTGCGCGAGGCGGCCGTGTTCCCGCGCTATCGCTACGACCTGCGCCAGTG
>CAKZJK010000263.1 GCA_936942565.1 uncultured Caulobacter sp.
AAGGCGCGGCGAAATCCCTCTCTCTTCAAGAGAGGGAGGGGCCCGCCGCCGGAGGCGGTGGGAGGGTGAGAGGTTTCACCGTCCACCGGACAATCCTTAGCCCTTCATAGTGCGGCGTTGGCCCGCGCCAGATTCGGCGAGAGCGTAACCTCTCACCCTCCCATCGCAAGCGATGGGGCCCTCCCTCTCTCGAAGAGAGAGGGGTTCAAATCCCTTGCGCAGCCGGATCAGGTCAGCGGCCGGCTGGGTAAAGTCGGCGTAAAGCGGATCGAGTTGCTGAATGGTGGCGAGGTTGTCGGAGCCGGTTGCACTGACCAGCGCGCCTTCGGTGAACAGCGAACGGCCGATCCGCCCGGTGATCGGCGCCGGCACGGTGGTGAAGCGCAGGTTGACCTGGGCCGCGTTGAGCGCGGCGCGCGTCTGCGCCACGGCTGCGCGCGCCTGGCGCGCGGCGGCGGCGGCGTCGGTATAGGCCTCGCGCACGAACAGGGTCTCGCCCAGCCAGTAGCGGGCTTCCGGCGTCTTGGCGTTGTCGGGATAGTTGGCGACATAGGCCGAGAACGCCTGTTCGGCGTTGGCGTAGTCGCCGTCCAGCAGCAACTGGCGGGCCTGCTTGAAGGCCACGGCGGGATCGGCCGGCGGCGGAGGCGGCGGGGGAACGGCGCCGCCGTCGGCGGCCGGGGCGGCGCCGGCGGCCAGCTGGCCGTTCGCGGCGGCGGCCTGCAGGTCGGCCAGGGTCTTTTCGATCGCGGCCAGGCGCTGCTCCAGCGCGTCGGCGCGGGCCTTCTGGTCGGCGGTCGCCTTATTGGCCTTGTTGAGTTCGAAGGTGACCGTCTCGTTCTGACCGTTCAGCTTGGTCAGGGTCTGCTCCAGGTCGGTGACCCGATCGTTCAAGGCGGCGATCTGGGCGTCGGTCTCGGCCGGCTGGACCACCACGGGCTTGCCGGTGTCACGCCCCTGGAAGACGATCGCGCGCAGCTCGCGGACCACCTTCTCCATCCGCTCCACGCGCTTGACCGAGCGGTCGTCCAGCGGATCGGCTTCCGGCAGCGGGGTCTGCGCCATCGCCACGGCGGCGCTGGACGCGAACAGGACGGCGAGCAAGGCGGATTTCAGCTTCATGACCGTGATTTACCGGGACGTAGCAGACAAAACTAGGGCGGCTTCCCGGAAGAAGCCGCCCCATTTTAGCTCAGCGCTTAGCGGGCGCCGTCCGTGATGGCCGTGTGGCCGTTACGGTTCTTGGCCCAGGCCTCTTCGGTTGAGCCGGCGTCGATCGGCTTTTCCTTGCCGAACGAGATCGTCTCGATGCGCGCGGCCGAGACGCCTTGAGCGATCAGGAAGTCGCGAACGGCGTTGGCGCGGCGGGCGCCGAGGGCCAGGTTGTACTCGCGGGTGCCGCGTTCGTCGGCGTTGCCTTCGATGCGGACCTTCACGGCCGGATAGCGGTTCAGCCACTGGGCTTGGCCAGCCAGGACCGGCTGAGCGTCGGCGCGGACCGAATATTCATCGGTGTCGAAATAGACGCGGTCGCCGACATTGACGACGAAGTCCTGCACCGAGCCCGGCAGCGGGCCCTGAGCGACCGGCGGGGCCGGCGGCGGAGTGTAGGGCGCGGGCTCCTGGGCCGGCGGCGGCTGGGGAGCCGGAGCGGCGGGCTGGGGCTTCGGACGCGAAGCGCAGGCGGCAAGCGAGGCGGCGGCCAGGCCGACGAGCGCCAGTCTAGCGGCGCGCTGGGTGTCGAAGCTCATCCAGTTTCTCCTCAAATCAACAATTCTGGACCTGATCCATACCTGCGACATTCGCCGGATGGACCTGCTAAATGTCCGACCATACCTCACAATAACGTCAGAAGGCCGTCGGACGACGTGGAAACTCTTCCGTAGCGGAACGCCCAACGCCTAGCGACGCCGAGTTAGTCCCGTGGGAACGCGCTCGCAAGGCCAAGGTTGCGTGGCTGGACGATTTGTCAGTCTAGAAGCGGCGACCAGGCCGGGTCGGAGCCAGAGCCGCTGTAGGCGGCCGGTCGCAGGATCCGGCCGGTGATGTCCACCGTCCACAGCTTGGGAACGCCGCCGCCGCCCTCGCGGAAGAACATCAGCACCCGACCGTTCGGCGCCCAGGTCGGCCCCTCGTCCAGATAGCTGGTGGTCAGCAGGCGCTCGTCGCCGCCGTCCGGACGCATGACGCCGATGTGGAACTCCCCGCCGGTCTGCTTGGTGAAGGCGATGAAATCGCCGCGCGGGCTCCACACGGGCGTGGTGTAGCGGCCGCCCCCGTACGAGATGCGGCGAACGCCCGTGCCGTCGGTGTTCATCACGTAAAGCTGCGCCTGGCCGCCCCGGTCGGAGTTGAAGGCGATCTTCGTCCCGTCCGGCGAGAACGAGGGCGAGGTGTCGATGGCGGGATCGGTGGTGATGCGAGTGGTCGCGCGGCTGCGCAGGTCCATCACGTAGATGTCGCTGTTGCCGTTCTTCTCCACCGAGAAGGCGACCTTGCCGCCGTCGGGCGAGAAGCGCGGGGCGAACACCATGCCGGGGAACTTGCCGACCGTTTCCTGGCGGCTGGTCTCCAGGTTCAGCAGGTAGATCGACGAGCCCGTCGGGCGCAGGGCCATGTAGGTCAGCTCCTGGCTCGTCGAGCTGAAGCGCGGCGTCATGACGATGTACGAGCCGTCGGTCAGGTACTGCGGGTTGGCGCCGTCCTGGTCCATGATCGCCAGGCGCTTGATGCGGTTGAGCTTCGGCCCGCTCTCGGCGACAAAGGCCACGCGGGTGTCGAAATAGCCCTTTTCGCCCGTCAGGCGCTCATAGACCGCGTCGCTGATCTTGTGAGCCACGCGACGCCAGTTGTCCGGCGTGGACGAGAACTGCAGACCCAGCAGTTGCTGCTGGCTGAACACGTCCCACAGGCGGAAGTCGACGCGCAGGCCGCCGTCGGGGCCGACGGTGACCTGGCCGTTGATCAGCGCCTGGGCGCCGGTCGCCTGCCAGTCGGGGAAGCGCGGCTGGATGTTGACGTCGGCCAGCTTGTCCGGAACGCCCGAGACATTCAGCGGCTGGAATAGGCCCGAGCGCTCCAGATTGCCCGTGATGACCTGGGCGATCTCGGCGCCGCGCGTCGCGCCCGAGAAGGCCGGTACGGCGATCGGCATCGGCTTGACCGCGCCGGCGTTGATGTCGACCTCGATCTGCGCGGCGGCCGGCGTGACGAAGGCCGCGCCGCTCATCAGGGCGGCGACCATGAGCACAAGTGCCTTCAAGCGCATCGGGGTCTCCTTCTTGTTGTCGATCCTTGCGGACATCAACGCGAACAGGCCTGTTTTGCGTTGAAGTTCAGGGCGATTTTCTGACCGTACAGGTCCGACGGCAGGTAGGCGAACGGCGAGGCGGCGAACAGCGCGCGGATGGCGCGGTCCGAGGCGGCCTTGACCACGGGGTCCGGCGAGCTGGTGCCGGGCGACTCCGGCTGGCCCACGACCCGGCCGCCCGGCCCGATCACGAACACGACGCGGACATTGACGTTGGCGCCGCCCTCGACCTCGCAGTTGGGGTTCCAGCGGTCCTGGACCTCGCCCTGCAGGCGCCCCAGCGCCGAGGCCGACAGGCCCGTGGCCGCGCCGAGGGCGGGACGCGCCGAGACCGAGGTCTCCTGCCGCGCGGGCCCCTTGGGGGCGTTCGAGGTCGGCTTGCCGGTCGCCTTCTTGGTCTTGGCCAAGGTGGCTTCCAGCGAGGCGAAGAAGTCGTTGCTGTCGGTCTTCTTTTGCGGCGTCGGCTTGGCGGGCGTCGGGGTCGGCGCGGGCTTGGGAACCGGCGTCGGCTTGGGCGGCGGCGCGGGGGCCGGAGTCGGGGTCGGCGCGGGTGTCGGGGCCGGCGGTTGAGGCGTGGCCTGGGGCTCGGGCTCCGGCGCCTGGGCGGTCTGCTCTACCGGCGCCTCTTCGGCCGGACGGACGTTGGTCGGACCGTTGGCGACGATGGTCACCGGCACCGACTCGCCGATGGTGATCGGCTTGGACGACTTCCACGGCAGGCCGAACGCGATCAGAGCCGCGACCGCGCCGTGCAGCGCGATCGAGGCCAGGAGGGCCGGAGAAACCCGTTGTTCGCGGCGGGCGATCATGCCGCCCCTATTGCGCTGGACGCAGGTCGCCCGCGTCCGCCGACGGCTGAGCGTCGCGGGGCGCGGCGCCCGAGGATGGGCCGCCCGTCTCGGTGATCAGGTTGATCTTGTTGAAGCCGGCGTTCGACAGTCCCGCCATCACCTGGGCGACGACCTGGTAGGTCGCTCCGCCGTCGGCGCGGACGAAGATCGGCTTGTCGTAGCCGTCGCCGGCGATGGCGCTGATGCGGGCGCTGAGGTTCTCGAACGGGATCTGGGTCTCGCCCACGAAGATCCCGCCGTCCTTGCGGATCGAGACGGTGATCGGCTCTTCCTGGTTCTGCAGGGCGGCGGCCTCGGTCTTGGGCAGCTCCAGCGGCACGCCGGCGGTCAGCAGCGGGGCCGAGATCATGAAGATGATCAGCAGCACCAGCATCACGTCGACCAGCGGGGTGACGTTGATCTCGGACAGCGCCCCGCGCGTACGGCGACCGCGACGGCGGCGGCCCCGGCCGCCTCCGGTGGCGAAGGCGTCGTTTGAGGACATCGCCATGGGCTTAGGCCCGCTCGGTCAGGCGACGCTGGATCGCGGTCGACAGGTCGTCGGCGAAGCCTTCCAGGCGGCCGGCGTACTTGCCCGCGTCGGTCGAGAACTTGTTGTAGGCGATATAGGCCGGGATGGCCGCGATCAGGCCCACGGCCGTGGCGAACAGCGCCTCGGCGATCGAAGGCGCGACGACGGCCAGCGAGGTGTTCTTCGACAGAGCAATGTTCTGGAAGGCGTGCATGATGCCCCAGACCGTGCCGAACAGGCCGATGAACGGCGAAGCGGTGGCGACGATGGCCAGGCTGCCCAGTCCCTCTTCGACCTTGGCGGTCTCGCGGGCGATGATGGTGTCCAGGATGCGGTCGATGCGGGCGATCAGGAAGCCCGTCTGGTTCTCGGTCATCGGCCGGGCCTTGGCGTCGCGCCACTCCTTCAGCGCCGCCTGCAGCATGCGCGGCAGGGCG
>CAKZJK010000264.1 GCA_936942565.1 uncultured Caulobacter sp.
CCATTGGTACATCCAGGTCGCGTCGACGCGGAACGCCAGCGAGCCGAAGTCGCGCTTGAACAGGTCCTCGGTGTTGAAGCCGTAGGCCGCCGAAGCGTCCCAGCCCTCGACCTTGATCTTGGCTACGTTCTGGTTGGTCAGGCTGACCGTCCGGACGTCGCCGACCTTGCCGCCGTTCTGGGCCACCGTCTCACGCGTGATCAGCGCGCAGAACGGGTTGCTGGCGTAGGCTTGGGTCGAGTCGTAGCACAGCTGTTGGAACAGCGTGTTGATCGGGATCGTGCCGACCTGGTTCGAGATGTTGTACTTGAAGTAGTCCAGCGACAGCGACAGGCGCGGGATCCAACGCGGCTGGACGACAACGCCCAGCTGGTAGGTCTTGGCCGTTTCCGGGCCCAGGTTCGGGTTGCCGCCTTGGGTCAGCTGCAGCGACGGACGACCGGTGCCGATGTTCGACACGAAGGTCGCCGGGTTCCAGCCAGCGATGGCGGCGGCGCAGGTCTGATTACGAGCGGCCTTCTGCGTCGCGGAAGCGCCGGCGTAGGCGTCCTTGTCGCAGGGGTCGATCGCGGCCGTCGTGAAGTTCACGCTTTGCGGCGAGAACAGCTCGACGATGTTCGGCGCGCGAACGGCGCTGCCTTGGCTGGCGCGGAAGCGGATGTCGCGGACCGGAGCCCACTCGGCGCGCATTTCGTACTGCTTGGTGTGGCCGATCGTCGAATAGTCGGCCACGCGGCCGGCGAATTCGAGCGACAGTTCGTCGGCCAGGATCACGTTCTTCAGCAGCGGAACGCGGACTTCGCCGTAGGCTTCACGCACGTCGTACTTGCCGGCGCGCTTGCCGATGGCGTTGAAGAACAGCGCGCCAGAGGCGCCCAGGGCGTCCTGTTCGAAGCTGCTTTCTTCCTTGCGGTACTCTAGACCGGCGGCCACGCCGACCGGGCCGGCCGGCAGGGTGAACAGGTCGGTCGTCATGTTGCCCGACAGCACCGTCTGCTTGACGGTCTGATCGGTGGTCGACTGAGCGTTGGTCCAGGCGATGGCCTCGGGCGAGGCGCCGTGGATCAGGTCCCAGGGCTGGCAGCCGGCGGCGCGGGCGGTGGCGTCGCGGCAGACGATCTGGCCGTTCAGCAGAACGGCGTCGGTCGCTTGCTGCACGCGGGCGACGTTCGGCACGTTGAACGAGGTCGTCGTGCCCTTGGTCTCGCCATACTGAGCGTACCAATCCCAGTTGAAGCTACGGTTCAGGGCGGTGAAGTCGCCTTGCATGCCGCCGACCAAGCGGGTGGTGTCGCGGTCGGTGGCCACGTCGCGGCCGCCGAACTCAACCCAGAACTTGCCGACTTGAGCGGTCGAGCCTTGGGTCAGGGTCTTGCCCGCCGCCAGCCATTCGTTGCGCAGGGCCGTGGCCGTGGCGTCGGAGCCGGCGAGGTAGGCGTTGTCGCCCTTCAGCGAGACCGGCATCGTGCCGCCGCCGGCGGCCGACGAGAACGGCGGCTGGAAGTAGCCGTAGCCCTTCACCTTGGCGTAGCTGACGTCCAGGAACGCCTTGATGTTGTTGGTGACTTTGTAGTCGACGTAGGTGCGGAACGTCTTGCGGTCGTTCTCGCCTTGCAGGGCGTTGAAGATGCCGGTGTAGATCAGCGACTCGTCCTGACAGGTCGGCTGCACGGTCGCGGTCGAGCAGGGGGCGCTCAGGCGCACAACCTTGCTGGGATCGCGATAGTCCAGGGTGACCGCGCGAGCCGTGCCCAGGGCGCCGCCCAGCAGCTGGAACGTCGCGGTCGGCGCGGTGTTCGAACGGCTGGTCGGGATGACGGTCTGCGGGTTGGCCAGGGTGTTGCGGCGGATGCCTGGATAGGCCCAGTCGCGATCACGCTGGAAGATCGGGTCGGTGTGCGAGGCTTCGCCGCCGACCAGCACGTTCAGGCGGCCGTCGAGGAACTCGTGACCGGCCAGGAACGACAGACGGCGCTCACGGCCGTCGCCTTCGCCCGAAACGCCGACCTGGGCGTCGAGCTCGATGCCGTCGTACTTCTTCTTCATCAGCACGTTGACGACGCCGGCGATGGC
>CAKZJK010000265.1 GCA_936942565.1 uncultured Caulobacter sp.
ATTCGGCCACTTGGCCCACGACCACGGCTACCGCACGCTGGCCATCGAGGCCGACGCGCAGCGCGCCGTCTTCCTGCGGCTGAAGGGCGAGCCGCTGCAGGCCGTGCGCCTGCTGGAAGCGCTGATCGCCGCCGCCAGCGAGCCGGGGGCACGCCCACGATCTGGCCGAACACCCGGGTCAAATGGCTTTGATCGGCGAAGCCGCAGACGAGCGCGATCTCTGCGATCGAGAGGTTGTTGGACACGAGCAGGCTTTTGGCCTGCTCGATGCGCAGCCGCTGCCGCCAGCGCCGCGGCGTGACGCCGAAGGTCCGCTTGAAAGCCTTGATGAAATAACCGCTCGAAAGGCGACAGGCGGCGGCGAGTTCCGATACGGTCGGCGCGTCATTGTCCAAGCGCGCCATCAGGCCGATGGCCCGCTTCCGCTGCCACCGCGATAAGACCCCCCGCTCGATGGACAGAGGCGGCGCGGATGTCGGCCCGTCAACGCGAGGTCGGCCGCCGGCCCACGGCTCGCGGTCGGTGGCGGAGCCAGCGGCCAGCGCGATCACGCGCGGGAGGTCGCGCGCCCCCTTAGGATCCGGCTCGGGCTTGGTCAAACAACTCAGACCATCCTCGACGCTGGAAAGGATGATCGCGATCTCGGGGGGTATCCTGGCGCTCGCCGCCTTGGATGCCATATCGCGGGAAACTACGCGGTGGCTTCGCGGCCGAGCCCGTTCATCCCGGCGCCCATGGCCCTCACGTCGATCATCGGGATTGTCGCAACGCATGGGGCGCGCCTTCCTCGCCCGCGAGAGGTGATACTCTCGCGGCTATCGCCGCCAAGGTCGGTCGGTTCCTCTCTCCCCTCAATCTCGTCCGGTGGGCTCGCGCCCACCCTTTTGGGTCTATCGTCCGATACCGGGATGGGGCGGCCGCGCGAATGCGTCTTCCGTCCAGCCCGCGCCTTTCCGCCGCCCCCGGGACAATCGCGCCCCCGCCTTGCCAACAAAACTCCCTCCGCTTTCAGACGAAGCTGGTTTCATCCCGCCCTGAAAGAGCCTAGGTAAGCCTCAACCTGAGCATAACCTTTCGGGGACGAGCGAAGATGGACGACGCGGGCGTGGTGAGCTTGCAGGCGACGATGGCGGACATGGGCCGGACGGCGCGCGAGGGCGCGCGCGCCCTGCGCCTGGCCTCGCCAGAGCAACGCACCGCCGCCATCCGCGCCATGGCCGCCGAGATCCGTACCGCCGCCCCCGCCATCCTGGCCGCCAACGCACAGGACCTGGCTCGCGCCGAGGCCAACGGCGTCTCGGGCCCGATGCTCGACCGCCTGGCCCTGGACGCCGCGCGCCTCGAAGGCGTCGCCGCCGGGGTCGAGGCCGTGGCCGAGATCGCCGATCCGCTGGGCGTGGCAACCTCGCGCTGGACCCGGCCCAATGGCCTCGACATCAGCCGGGTGCGCACGCCGATCGGCGTCATCGCCATGATCTACGAGAGCCGTCCCAACGTGACCGCCGACGCCGCCGCGCTGTGCGTGCGCTCGGGCAATGCGGTGATCCTGCGCGGCGGGTCGGAGTGCATCGCCTCCAACCTCGCCATCCACGCGGCGATCGAACGCGGTCTGGAAGCCGCCGGTCTGCCCGCCAGCGCCGTGCAGGCGGTGAAGACGCCCGATCGCGCGGCCGTGGGCATGATCCTGCAGGGCC
>CAKZJK010000266.1 GCA_936942565.1 uncultured Caulobacter sp.
TCGCCGGAGACCTATGAGACTTACGCGGACATCGCGCCGGATCGCTGGATCCACATGAAGATCGTGGTCAAGGGCGCCAGGGCCGAGCTCTATCTCGACCGCAACCCCAAGCCGGCTTTCATCGTCAAGGATCTCAAGCTCGGCACGGCTCAACATGGTGGTGTCGGCGTGTGGTTGGAGGCTGGCACGGTCGCCCACTTCCGCCACCTCGACATACAGCCCGCCAAGTGATCCGTTGCGGGTCGCTTGAGCGCCCCAGCGCGTTCGCAACCATTCTTTAGGCCGTGTGGAAACGGAGCCTGACCGCAGCAGCGATCTAAGGTTGGGCCGTCTCTAGAAACGACCTTCCGAACGTCCGACAAGGGTCGGGAGCACGTATTGGCCCAGGCGCTGATTTCGGACCTTCGAGAATGACGGCGCCGGAGAGGCTGGCCGTCCGTCCCAAGGCCCATCAGGCGGCGTCGACCCGCGCGGGCAGGAACGGCGAGATCGCCGCCAGGGCCCGTTCGACATAGGCCTCCTTCTCGCCGACCGGGGCGACATAGCGGATCGCCTCCTCGGCCTCGGCGCGTCCGGCGGCGCGAGCGATCATCCAGGCGGCGAGATATTGCGAGGCCAGGCACCCGCCGGCGGTCGCGACATTGCCGTGCGCCACGAATGGGGCGTCCAGCACCTCCACGCCCGCCTCGATCACCCACGGCTTGGTGGTCAGGTCGGTGCAGGCCGGCAGGTCGCCGACGAGACCCAGCTTGGCCAGGATCAGCGTTCCAGAGCACTGGGCGCCGATCAGCTGTCGCGCGGGATCCAGCCGGATACGCGACAGCAGCGCGGCGTCGGCGGCGATCTCGCGCGTCTTCGAGCCGCTGCCGATCAGCACCGCGTCGGCCTCGGCGGCGAACTCCAGCGGCTGCTGGCGCTGGATCGTCACGCCGTTCAGCGAGGTCACGGTTTGGGTGGGACAGGCGATCTGCGCCATCCAGCCCCTGGCCTTCATGCGGTTGAGGATGGCCGCCGCGACGAACGAGTCCAACTCGTTGAAGCCGTCGAAGGTCAGCACCGCGATCCGCATGAGAGGTCTCCCGAAGACAGAGCCTAGAGCATAGGCGCGACGCCCCCCGCGACGCCACCGCCGGACTTGGCCCGGACACCCAATCGGTCCAGGCTGACCGCCATGCTCTATCTCGTGATCAAGGCCGCCATTTCGGGCGTCATCGTCGCCGCCGTGGCGGAGATTTCCAAGCGCTATCCCGGCCTCGGCGGCCTCGTGGCCTCGCTGCCGCTGGTCTCGGTGCTGGGCATGATCTGGCTGTGGCGCGACACCCGCGATCCCGTCCGCCTGGCCGACCACGCGACCGGGACCTTCTGGTTCGTCCTGCCCTCGCTACCGATGTTCCTGCTGATCCCCGCGATGCTGAAGCGCGGCGCGCCCTTCTGGGCCGCGCTGACGGCCGGCTGCCTGCTGACCATGGCGCTCTACGCCGCGATGGTGTGGGCGGGGCCGAGGCTGGGGCTGAAGCTCTAGGCTTGACCCTCCGCGCCCATCGGCATCTGATCAGCGATAACAAAGATATCGGGAGGGACGACGCCAATGGCCGCCAACGGTCGCAAGAGCATCTTCATCACCGGCGCGGCCAGCGGCATCGGCCTGGCCTGCGCCAAGCGGTTCGCGGCCGAGGGCTGGTTCGTGGGCCTG
>CAKZJK010000267.1 GCA_936942565.1 uncultured Caulobacter sp.
CTCGCGCGAGGTCGTCGCCTCGGCCGTCGAGGCCATCGGCGGCATCGAGGCCTCGTCCCGCCAAGTCGCCCAGATCATCACGGTCATCGACGAGATCGCCTTCCAGACCAACCTCCTGGCCCTGAACGCCGGGGTCGAGGCCGCCCGCGCCGGCGAGGCCGGTCGCGGCTTCGCCGTGGTCGCCCAGGAAGTCCGGGCCCTGGCCCAGCGCTCGGCCGAGGCCGCCAAGGAGATCAAGACCCACATCAGCGACTCCGAGCGCCAGGTGGAATCGGGCGTGTCGCTGGTCGGCGCGGCGGGCGAGACCCTGCAACGGATCGCCGGCCAGGTCAGCGCCATCAGCTCGGTGATCACCGAGATCGCCGCCAGCGCCCAGGAGCAGGCCGCCGGCCTCAGCCAGGTCAACACCGCCGTCAACAGCATGGACCAGGGCACCCAGCACACCACGGCCATGGCCAGCCGCTCGGCCTCGTCGAGCCAGGCCCTCCTGGCCGAGGTTCGAGGCCTGGCCGAGTTGGTCCAGCGGTTCAAGGTGGGCGCGGGCGCGGCGGTTCAGCAGCGGCGGGCGGCGTAAGGGAGCGAAATCCCTCTCTTCGGAGAGAGGGAGGGACCCAAGCGAAGCTTGGGAGGGTGAGTGGTTTCACCCTCTGCCGGCGCGCCGGCGCCCAGCGCCTAGCCACGCGAAATCGTCCACCGGTTCCGCCTATCCACTCACCCTCCCACGCCTTCGGCGCGGGCCCCTCCCTCTCTCCAAAGAGAGGGGTTTACGGCCCTATCCCCCAATCCGCGCCAATCCCTCCGCCAGGGCGTCGAATACAGCGCGATAGCGGGCGACGCCGCGCAGGTCCTCGTGCATGGCCACCCACAGCGGGAATTCCAGGCTGAACAGCTGGGGCGTGACGCGGACCAGGTCTGGTTCGTGGCGGGCGATCTCGACCTGGCAGAAGCCGATCCCGTAACCGGCGCGGATGGCCGCCAGCTGGGCCAGGTCGCTATCGACGCGCAGGGCGAAGGCGTCCCGCGTCAGACCAGGATACCGCTGTAGCACCGCGCGGATCGCCGGCGTTTCGGTGTCCATGCCGATCAGATCGTGAGCGAGCAGCTCTTCCATCGTCCGCGGAACCCCGCGCGCGGCCAGATAGTCGCGATGGGCGTGGAAGCCCACGGTCACCGCGCCGACCTTGCGGGCGACCAGCGCCTGTTGGGCGGGCTCGACCATCCGCACGGCGATGTCGGCCTGGCGTTGCAAGAGGTCGGTGACGGCGTTCGAGAGCACCAGCTCGATCGCCAGGCCCGGATGGGCGCGGCGCAGGTCGGCCAGGATCGGCGGCAGGTGCTCGGCCCCGACGACTTCGCTGGCGGTGATCCGCACGGTTCCGGACACGTCCTCCGCGCCAGACGCCGCGCGCAGCAGCGCCGCCGAGGTGGCGACCATGCTTTCGGCGTGGCTCCGCAGGGCCAGACCGCGATCGGTCGGCGACAGGCCTCGCTGGGTGCGGACGAACAGCTTGGCCCCGACCGCCGCCTCGAGGGCGTCGATGTGGCGGGCGACGCTGGGCTGGGTCATGCCCAGGACCCGCGCGGCGGCCGACAGCGAGCCCTCGCGCAGCACGGCGGCGAAGGTGCGAAAGAGGTCCCAGCTCGGATCGGTGCTCATCTATTCATGTATAGCTGGCCCACGAAGTTCCGCAATTTATGAGGGGATGGTCCGCCGCCATCTTGGCCTCACGCGAATGGAGGCGAACATGAACGGCAAGACGGCCCTGGTGCTGGGCGCGACGGGCGGGATCGGTGGCGAGATGGCGCGGCGGCTTATCGCCGGCGGCTGGCGGGTGA
>CAKZJK010000268.1 GCA_936942565.1 uncultured Caulobacter sp.
ATGCTTGCGGCTGGCGGCGTAAGCCTTGAGCACGTCCGGCGGCGCGTGGCGGCCCAGTTCCATCTTGCCGATCTGCGCGCGATGCACCTCGTCCGGGCCGTCGGCCAGGCGCAGGGTGCGGATGCCGGCATAGAGCTTGGCGAGGCCAAAGTCGGTGGTGACGCCGCCGCCGCCGTGGGCCTGGATGGCGTCGTCGATCACCTTCAGCGCGATGCGCGGCGCGGCGACCTTGATCATCGCGATCTCGAGGCGGGCCGACTTGTTGCCCGCCTTGTCCATCATGTCGGCGGCCTTCAGGCACAGGAGGCGGCACATCTCGATGTCGATGCGGGCCTCGGCGATGCGCTGTTCCCAGACCGAGTGGTCGGACAGGTACTTGCCGAACGCCTTGCGGGTCATCAGGCGCTTGATCATCTTCTCCAGCGCCACCTCGGCCGCGCCGATCGTGCGCATGCAGTGGTGGATGCGGCCGGGGCCAAGACGGCCTTGCGCGATCTCGAAGCCGCGGCCCTCGCCCAGCAGCAGGGCTTCCTCGACCGGGACGCGGACGTCCTTCAGCAGCACCTCGGCGTGGCCGTGCGGGGCGTCGTCATAGCCGAACACCGGCAGCATGCGGACGACCTCGATCCCCGGCGCGTCCAACGGCACCAGGACCTGGCTCTGCTGGCTGTGGGACGAGGCGGTCGGATCGGTCTTGCCCATCACGATGGCGACCTTGCAACGCGGATCGCCGACGCCCGAGGACCACCACTTGCGGCCGTTGATCACATAGTGGTCGCCGTCGCGCTCGATGCGGGTCTCGATGTTGGTGGCGTCGGAGCTGGCCACCGCCGGCTCGGTCATCAGGAAGGCCGAGCGGATCTCGCCGTTCATCAGCGGGCGCAGCCAGCGCTCCTTCTGCGCCAGCGTGCCGTAGCGCATCAGCACTTCCATGTTGCCCGTGTCGGGCGCGGAGCAGTTGAAGACCTCCGAGGCGAAGCCGACCTTGCCCATGTGTTCGGCGATCAGGCTGTACTCCAGGTTCGTCAGCTGCTCGCCTTCGAACTGGAAGGTGTCGTCGACGTGGCTCTGGCCGCTGTGCGGCGGCATGAAGAAGTTCCAGAGGCCGGCGGCCTTGGCCTTCTTCTTCAGCTCTTCCAGCACCTGGACGACCTTCCAGCGCTCGGCGCCCAGGACGTTCATCTCGGCCTCGTAGGCCGGGATCGCCGGATAGACGTGCTCGTCCATGAACGCGGTGACGCGATCCAGGAAGACCCGTTGCTTAGGGGAGATGTCGAAGTCCATGGCGTTCCCTCTGCCCGCTCGGCTTGTCTCAAACACTTGTTTGAAGCATTTGTAGACCGCCATTCCGCGCGCGGCAAGCGGGCAGGTCGGCCGACTCTTGCTTAAGTCGCCGGGCGGCGGGTTGTGTTCGGCGCGCGCCTGTCGGACAACATCGACATGTTGAACCTGACCGCCAATATCCTGCAGGGCCGCCATGTCCGGCTCGAACCCGTCACCGTCGATCATCGCGACGAGTTGAAGGCCGCCGTCGACTGCGATCCCGAGAGCTGGGAGATCATGTCGGTCAACGGCTGCGGCGAGGGCTTCGAGGACTTCTGGGGCGCGCTTCAGGGCGAGACCGACCGCGGCGAGCGCATCGGCTTCGCCATCCGCCGCCTCTCGGACGGCAAGGTGGTCGGGACCTCGAGCTTCCTGAACATCCGCCGCGTCCACTGCGGGCTGGAGATCGGCGCCACCTTCCTAAACCCGGAGGCGCGGTCGGGCCCGATCAATCCGGAAAGCAAGCGCCTCATGCTGGGCCACGCCTTCGACAGCGGCGCGATCCGGGTCGAGCTGGTCACCGACGTGCGCAACGCCCGCAGCCAGGCGGCCATCCAGAAGCTGGGCGCGACCAAGGAAGGCGTCCTTCGAAACCACAAAATCACCTGGACCGGATACGTCCGCGACACGGCCATCTTCTCGATCACCGATTACGACTGGCCGGGCGTGCGTCAGCGCCTGGATTTCAGGTTGTCCGAGGCATTCGTTTAAGGTCTGTGGCGAGTTGTCGCGGCGTTAAGTACGGGAAGCAATTCTCAATACTAGACGCTATAAATTCCGCCGCATGGGCGGGATGGCATGTCTTCGAATTTGCATTGAACACGGCGCGCGCGAGTCCGCCGTCGAAGGCGTGACTCCGGCCAAGATCGACAAGACCTCCTCCGCCTATATCGAAGCCCATTGGCCGCCACCCCGACGTTACGGGCGCGTGGCGCCGGGCGCGTATGTGCTGGTCGATCCCAACGCCCAGTTTCTGGACGGCGAGGAACTTCGCAACATGGCCCAGGAGCTGCAGCTGCGGCTGTTCGGGACCCAGGGCCGCGACGACCTCTGCATGCTGACCTTCGAGGGCGACGAGGAGCAGGTCCTCAAGTTCTCCAGCCTGTCGGAGGAAGAGCTTCTGGCCATGCGCGGGGGCAAGCCGCCGCCGCCGGAGGGGCGCACGCGCGTCATCCGCGGGGACGGCGTCGCCGAGCTGGCGCCCTGGGGCTCGACGCCGCGCAAGGTCGTCGCCAAGCCCAAGGTCGAGGCGCCCACGCCGATCCATCTGGGCTGGCGCGGCGTCTACAATCTGGCCGGCCAGAAGTTCGACAGCTCCGAGATCATGGTCGTGCGCAAGCCCGGCGCCCCGGAGCCGCAGGACGATTCCGAGTTCGCCGAGCATGACCTCCTGGCCTTCGACCGCGCCGTCGCGGCGCTGGAGGCCGATCCCGCCTTGAAGGCCTGGGTCGACGTGCGGATGTGGAGCGTGGTGCGAGCGGGAATCCGCGACGCCTACCAGGCTCGCCTGACCGCCCTGTCGCCGAATGTCCGTGAGCGCCTGGCGGCCGTCATCTACGAAGTGCCTCGCGACCTGCCGTTCCTGGCGATCGCGCCGCTACGCGACCTCCTGCCCAACTTCGCCCGGGTCGATTTTCGGGTGAACGATCCCGGCTTCTATTGCCAGACGGTGCCAGAGGGGTTGGCGCACGGCGTGGTCCTCCAGCTCGAGAGCGACGACGAGAAGTCGCGTTTGATGAAGATCCATCGCTTCCTGACGGACCGAAAAGTCTACGCCTCCAAGCGCTTGCGGCAAGGCGTCTCCGGCGTGCGCAACGCCCGCGAGCTGGAGCTGGCGCGACGCATGGGGGCGAACATCGTCACGGGCCCCTTTGTCTGCGGCCTGTTCGCCGCGCCGATCGCCGAGCAGGAAGCGCCGATCGATGAGCTTCCGCTGGCCGTGTAAGAAGCGCGGCCGTCTGCGTTCAGCCTGACTCCTCAACGAATTGGCGAGGATTCCTACCTAATGTTGCAATCATGACGGCCATCGCCTGCCTCCGAATCCTGTTCAACGCCGCTGGGGAGAGCCAGCCCGGCGAGGTGCCCAAGTCGAAGGCGCAGGCCGTGGCCGACGCCTTCCTCAAGGCCCGCTGGCGCGCGCCCCGCAAGTGCGGCGCGGTGGCGCCGCTGGCCTTCGTGCTGGCCGATAACCGGGTCGAGATGCTGGATCCCGCCGAGATGCAGGCCTTGGCCGGCGAGTTGGAGCAGGTGCTGTTTCCCGGCGGCGAGGGCGGCGAGATCTGCCTGATGACCTTCCAGGGCGACGAAACCGCGGTCCTGAAGTTCGCCAGCCTGTCGCAGAAGGAGCTGGCGGGCCTCGTCGCCGGCAAGGGCTATGGCGGCGCCGCCGGGCGCGTCCACGTGATCACCGCCGACGCGGTTGAGTCCGTGCCCAGCACGCACGAGGAGGCCAAGGCCTTGGCCGCCGAAAAGGTGGTCGCCGGGGGCGCCGCTGGAATTCCGCTCGCCGACAAGGCGGCCAAGGCCGTCAAGCCGCCGGTCGCGCCCAAGGCGCCGCCGCCGCCTCCACCGCCCCAGACGGGCTGGTGGGGCGTCTATGATCTTTCCGCCAACGCCTTCGCCGCCTCGCTGATCGGCATGCGCGCCGACCTGCTCGAGCCGCCGCCCGAGGACGACGACAAGCTTCTCAAGCGCGATTTGATCTGCCTGACCGACGCCCAGGCCGCGCTGAAGACGGCGACCTTCGGCGAGATCCTGGTGCCGTTCGGCTTCTGGAACCTGACGACCCAGTCGGCCCTGGACGCCTACAAGGCCCGCCTGTCGCGCTATCCGCTGGACCAGCAGCCGCGCCTGGTGGCCACCATCTACGGCACGCCGCGCGAGGCCTCGCTGGGCATGCTGCAGCAGATGCGCGCCTTCCTGAAGGGCAGTTTCGCCTTCATGGACCTGCGCGTCGAAGACGCCACCTTCCCGATCCACGGCCTGCCGCCCGAGTTGATCGACAGCGTCACCCTGCTGCTGACCGGCGAGACCGAATTCGACCGGATGAGCACCATCCAGAGGTTCGCCGAGCGCAAGAACGCCTATGACGGCAAGGGCGTGATCCAGGGCGTCGCCGGGGTCGCGACGCGGGCCGAACTCGAGGCGTGCCGCGCCGGCGGCATAGCCCGTGTCCAGGGCCCCGCCATCACCACGCTGCTCGACAAGCCGCTCGCCGCCGCCGACGGCGCGCCGATCGCGCTGAGCTAGCCGCCTCGATTTTTCTTCTCCGGCGCGCTTGACCCTCACGCCGCGTGATTCCTGAGTGACCTGGCCATCGAGAGGCAAGGTCGACGAAAGGACATCAAGGTTGAGCGTCTACACGGTCAAGCAGATGGCCCGGCTGTCTGGCGTTTCGGTGCGCGCGCTGCACCACTACGACGCCATCGGCTTGCTCAAGCCCCGCGCCGTCGGGGCCAACGGCTATCGCTATTACGACCGCCAGGACCTGTTGCGCCTGCAGCAGATCCTCTTCCACCGCGCCCTGGAGACTCCGCTGAAGGACATCCAGGCCGCGCTGGACGACCCGCGCTTCGACCTCGCCGCCGCGCTCCGCGCCCAGCGGATCCGCCTGGCGGCCGAGGCCGAGCGCTACGCTCAACTGGTGACCGTCGTCGACCGGACCCTCGCCAACCTCGAAGGAGACGAGACGATGGACGACAAGATGCTGTTCGAAGGGTTCGACACCAAGAAGCAGGCCGAACATGAAGTGTGGCTGGTCGAGCGCTATGGCGATGAGGCGGCCGAGCGGATCGCCGACGCCAGAGCCGGGATGAAGACCTGGGGCAAGAAGGACTGGTCCCACTTCCAGGAGGAGGCCAAGGCTATCGAGCACGATCTGGCCAAGGCCTTGAAGCAGGGCCTGCCGGTCGACAGCGATCCGGTGACGGCCATCATGCGCCGCCACTGGGCGTGGGTCGGCCGGTCCTGGAACCGCGAGCCGACGCCGGACGCCTTCAAGGGGCTGGGCCATCTCTATTTGGAGAACCCGGAATTCACCGCCCGCTACGAGGCGATCGCGCCAGGTCTGACCGAGTACCTCGCAGAAGCGATGCGGGTGTTCGCCGAGCAGCGTTGTGATCGGATGTTTGCCCCGCACGATGACAAGGACCCGATGCTGATTCAAATCGACGTCGTGTTTCACGACGTTCACAAAAGCGACGGCATGATCCGACCAACGCTCCAGCGATTCGTGAAAATGCTTCAAATATCGGTGCGAAATCGATGCCGCCAGGGCGAGCGGCAGCAGCATCAGCCTGAGCGACGCCAACGCCCTGACGGCGGCCCTGACGGCGAGCGGCAGCGGCAGCCTGACGGCGGCGGGTCCGATCACCGTCAGCGGCAGCACCGGCAGCGACCTGAGCACCAACGGCGGCGCCACCAGCTTT
>CAKZJK010000269.1 GCA_936942565.1 uncultured Caulobacter sp.
GCCCGAGTTCCGGGCGGCCAAGGCGTCTGGCCGGCGATCTGGATGATGCCCGAGCTGTCGACCTATGGCGGCTGGCCGAAGTCCGGCGAGATCGACATCCTCGAGACGGTGAACCTGGGCGCGCCGTGCCAGCCTTGCGAGGGCGGTAGCGAGAACCGCGTGTTCGGCACGATCCACTTCGCCGCCGACGCCGCCGGAGCCCACCGGCAGGCCGGCGGGAACACCGTCATGCCGTCCTCGCCGGACGGCTTCCACGTCTACGCGGTCGAATGGACGCCCGAGGCGATCGCCTGGTCCGTGGACGGCCAAGAATACGCTCGAGCCACCCAGAAGGACTGGAAGCGCGACGATGCCGAAGCCGGTCCCGCGCCCTTCGATCGACCCTTCCATCTGATCCTGAACCTCGCTTTCGGCGGCCGCTGGCCAGAGGGCGCCAACGCCAAGGGCGTGGACGAGTCGGCCCTGCCGGCGACGATGGAGGTCGATTGGGTGCAGGTCAGCCAGCGCTAGGATCGCGTCTCGGGGCTTGGAAAGGTCCGGGACCTGGCCCTACATGCCCTCGCTCGGCCAAGCCTGGCCGGAAGGAAGTCCCGATGCGGTTCATGACCAGCGCCTTGCCGTTGCTTTGGCTTCTCGCCTCGGCCGCGGCCTTCGTCTTCGTGTTCCGCCCCCGGCCAGGCTGGCCCGTGGTCGCGACCGCGGCGCGGGCGCTGATGACGTTCCTGGCGGTGTTCCTGGGCGGCGCCGTGCTGGTGGCGGTCACGCGGCCGAAAGAAGAGGCGCCACCACCCAAGCCGCCGCTGGCTCCCGCCGCGCGCGCCCTCCCGGACCCGGTCCAGGTTCGCGCCCACCCCGAGCGGTTCCTGGTGCTGGACGGCGTCACGGCCTTCCGCGGCAAGGCGGGCGACGTGCTGCTGACCGGCGGCGCGACGAACGTTTCGGGCCTGCCGATCGCCGATCCGCGCTTGTCCTGCCAGATGAGCCAAGGGCGCGCGAAGGCGGGAACCGTCTCGGCCGTCGCGCCGGGGACCATCCCTCCCGGCGGCAAGATGATTTTCGCCGCCATCAACCTCGGCCTGGCCGCCGGCCCATGGGACCGCTGGAGCTGCCAGGTCGTCGAGGCGCGCGCGTTGTAAGCAGCGGCTTATGGCGCGTCGCGTAAGCCGACCGCCGATAGGCGGGCCATTCGGTCCGGCGCAGTTTTTCTCCCGTCACAAGCCCGGGAGATCTCGACATGACCACGCCGATCGCCACCACCTCCCCTCGCCGCTGGGATCCGGTCGTCAAGCTGACCCACTGGACTATCGTGGCGACCATTCTCGCCAACGCCCTGATCACCGAGGAAGGATCTACGGCGCACGTGTGGGTCGGTTACGCCCTGGCCGGCACGCTGGCCCTGCGCCTGATTTGGGGTGTGATCGGGCCCGCGGAGGCGCGCTTCTCGGCCTTCCCGCCCAGCCCCGGCCGCGCGCTGGCGCACATCCGCGAGATCGTCGCGGGCCGGCGCTCCGACCACGCCTCGCACAATCCGCTGGGCGCCCTGATGGTCTATGCGATCTGGAGCGTCCTGGCGGTCATCGTCGTGACCGGCGTGCTGATGGCCAGCGCGCCCGCCGAGCCACGAGGCGAACCCGGCGTCGCGCCGCCGGCCGCGACGGCGGAGCGCCTCGAGCGCGAGGAGGACGAGGGGCGCGAGGCTCGCGAGGGCGGCGAAGAGCATGAGGAAGGTCCGCTGACCGAGGTCCACGAGACCGCCGTCAATCTGCTCTATGTGCTGATCGTGCTGCACATCGCCGGCGTCGTGTTCGAGACGCGACGCAGCGGTCGGCGGATTGTCTTGGCGATGCTTCCCGGGCGGCGGTAAGTCTTCCTGGATGATCAAGCGGCGGCGAGCTCTGGAACGCGGGATCACGATGATCGCGGTCGTCGTGATCCTGCAGCTGGCCGCGACCCTGTTTTTTCTGGTCGACTTCACCGGCGATGTGCGCGCCGCCGGGATGGGCTCGCACCTGCTGGCCGAGGGTGGGGCGGCCCTGGCCCTGCTGGCCGGCGTGCTGTTCGGCGCGGCTCAGGCGCGATGGCTGGTCCTGCGCGCCCGCCAGGACGAAGCGGCCGTAGCCGCCGCCAAGGGCGCGCTCGCCGACCTCGCCCGCCTGCGTTTCTCCGACTGGAAGCTCACCGCGGACGAAGCCGATGTCGCTCTGTTCGCGCTGAAGGGCTGCGACGTCGCCGAGATCGCCGCCCTGCGCGGCGCGGCCGCCGGCACTGTCCGGGCGCAGCTCGCGCGCGTCTACGCCAAGGCCGGCGTCCGTTCGCAATCGGCTCTGATGGCGCTGTTCATCGAAGAGCTGGTCGAGACGAGTAGCGATCCGGCCGGGCCTCCGCGGGCGGCGGAGCCGCTACCCTAGGTGGGCGCGAAGGCGGCCATGAAGGTGCGGACGGCGGCGTCGACCTCGGCGTTGATCGTGTCGGAGTCGGGTTCGCCCACATAGTTGGCCAAGCGCGCCTTCAAGAGCCTGTTCTGGCACAGGCCGATGAACTGGTGAGCGGCGGCCAGCGGGTCGTCGGCCTGGAGACGCCCCTCGGCCTTCATCCGCGCCAAGAAGTCCGCCAGGATCTGTGCGCCGCGCGACGGCCCGGCCTCGTAGAAGGCCCGGCCAAGATCGGGCGATCGCTCCGCGGCGGCCACGATGAGCCTGAAATGGCTCATGTTCCGATCCGACAGCACATTGGCCAGGTAGCGGCGCCCGACATGGGTGAGGGCGTCGCGCAGGTCCGCGTCTTCGTCCAGCAGCTGGAACATCGCCTCGCGCTGCCAGCCGCAGTAGCGCTCTATGTGCGCCACGAAGATCTCATCCTTGCTCTTGAAGTAGTTGTAGAGCGTGCTCTTCGAGCCGCCGACACGGGTCGCGATCGTCGACATCGAGGCGGCGTCGTAGCCTTCCTCCAAGAACACCTCCGCGGCGACGTCCAGGATGGCCTCGCGCCGAGAGTCCCGATTTAAGCGACTTTTCATTCAAGAATATTCCTCGACCGTACGGTACGGTCGCCTTGACTATCGCGCAAGAGCGGCCTACCTGCACCCCGACATATGACTATACCGTACGGTCACATCAAGGCGATCCCATGTCGACCTCTTCTCCTCGCCTCGGCGTCCTGCTTTCCGTCGGCGCCAGCGCCCTGGTCTTGACGGCCTGCGCTAGCCTCCCGCCAGCCCAGGCGTCGCGTGTCGCCAAGCCGCCCCAGGCCTACGAGACCGCCCAAAGCCTCGCCGCGCCCAACGCCGACTGGCCGGCCGACGCCTGGTGGACCGCCTATGGCGATCCCCAGCTTAGCGCGCTCGAGGACGAGGCCCTGAAGGGCTCGCCCACCTTGGCGGCCGCGGAAGCCCGCCTTCGCCGCGCCCAGGCGCTGGCGGCCCAGGCCCGCGCGGCCGACCTGCCCCGGGTCGGTCTTTCCGCCCAGGCCGGCGAGAACAAGCAGAGCTACAACAACGGCATCCCGCCGGCCTTCGTCCCTCGCGGATACAACGACGTCGGCCGCGTCGCTCTCGACTTCAGCTGGGAGCTGGACTTCTGGGGCAAGAACCGCGCGGCCATCGCCGCCGCCACGTCCGAGTCCAAGGCGGCTCAGGCCGACGCGGCCCAGGCGCGCTTGACCCTGTCGACCGCGATCGCCTCGACCTACGCCGAGCTCTCGCGCCTCCACGCCCAGCGCGACGTCGCCGAACAGGCCGTGCGCCTACGCCAGGAAACCAGCGACCTAGTGGCCAAGCGCGTCGCCAACGGTCTCGACACCAAGGCCGAGAGCGAACAGGCGGCGGCCGGACCGCCGGCCTCGAAAGCCGAGCTCTCGGCCCTGGACGAGCAGATCGCCCTGACCCGCAACGCCCTGGCCGCGCTTGTCGGCGCGGGCCCGGACAGAGGGCTGGCCATAGGTCGCCCCGCCAACGCCGCCATAAAGCCGTTCGGCCTGCCGGCGAACCTGCCCGCCAACCTGATCGGCCGTCGACCCGACGTGGTCGCCGCCAAGTGGCGCGCCGAGGCCGCGACCGCGCGGACCCGCCAGGCCAAGGCCGCCTTCTATCCCGACATCAACCTGGCCGGCTTTGTCGGCGTGCAGTCGCTCTACCTCGACAAGCTGTTCTCCAGCGGCTCGGACATCGGCCAGGTCGGTCCGGCCCTGAGCCTGCCGATCTTCGAGGGCGGCCGCCTGCGCGCCGGACTGCGCGGCGCCGAGGCCGATCGTGACGCCGCCGTCGCCAACTATGACGCCGCCCTGATCCAGGCGCTGCGCGAGGTCGCCGACGTCACCGCCAGCGAAAAGGCCCTGGCCTCGCGGCTCGCCGACGCGCGCGCCGCCCTGACGGCCAACGAGAACGCCTACCGCATCGCCCGCCTCCGCTACGAAGGCCAGTTGTCGACCTATCAGTCGGTGCTGCTGGCCGAGCAGTCGGTGCTGGCCCAGCGCCGGGTCGTCGCCGATCTGGAAAGCCGCGCCTTCGCCCTCGACATCGCCCTGATCCGCGCCCTCGGCGGCGGCTTCACCGGCGCCTGAACCCCATCCCCACGATTTCGCTCGCTCAGGACTTTTCGAACATGTCCGATCAACAACCCGCCAATGGCGGCCAAGCCGCCGCCAACACCAAGCGCCGCCGGCAACTGACCCTCCTCGGCGGCGTGGTCGCCGTCGGCCTGGTCGGCTATGGCGCCTGGTGGCTCGCCTTCGACAGCCACTTTGTCGAGACTGACGACGCCTATGTCGGCGCCGAGACCGCCCAGGTCACGGCCTTGTCGCCTGGTCCCGTGTCCAAGATCTTCGTGGTCGAGACGCAGGCCGTGAAGGCCGGCGATCCTCTGGTCATCATCGACGACGCCGACGCTCGGATCGCCGTCGCGCAGGCCGAGGCCGCTCTGGGTCAGGCCGAGCGCAAGGTGAAGGGCTACTTCGCCAGCGACACGGCCCTCGCCGGCCAGTTCGACGCCCGCCAGGCCGATGTCGAGCGCGCGGACGCCCAGATCACGGCCGCCAAGGCCGATGTCGAGCGCGCGCGCGTCGACTTCCAGCGCCGACAGGCCCTGGTCGGTCAGGGCGCGGTCTCCGGCGACGAACTGACCGCCGCCCAGAACCGCTTGGCCAACGCCCAGGCGGCCCTGACCGGCGCCCAGGCCTTCCGCGCGCAGGCCCTGGCCAGCCGCGAGGCCGCTCTGGGAAGCCGCCAGGCCAACACCGTCCTGATCTCCGGCGCCTCGGTTGGCGAAAACCCGGAAGTGAAGGCCGCCCAGGCCCGTCTCGACGCCGCCCGGCTGGCGCTGGCCCGCACGGTCGTCCGCGCGCCGGTCGATGGGGTCGTGGCCCGCAAGTCCGCCCAGGTCGGCCAGCAGGTCGCCATCGGCGCGCCGCTGATGGTCGTGGTGCCCACGGCCCAGGCCTATGTCGACGCCAACTTCAAGGAAGTGCAGCTGGACAAGGTGGTCCCGGGTCAGCCGGTGATCCTGACCTCCGACCTCTATGGCGGCGGCGTGAAGTTCCACGGCAGGGTCCGGGGCCTCGCGGGCGGCACGGGTTCGGCCTTCTCGCTGATCCCAGCCCAGAACGCGTCCGGCAACTGGATCAAGGTGGTCCAGCGCGTGCCGGTGCGGATCACCCTGAACCCCGCCGAACTCGAGAAGCACCCCCTGCGCGTGGGCTTGTCGATGAAGGCCAAGATCGACGTCGCCAAGCAGTAGATCCGTGTAAGGAGCCGCC
>CAKZJK010000270.1 GCA_936942565.1 uncultured Caulobacter sp.
GGCCCCTCCCTCTCTCTAAGAGAGAGGGATTTCGAACGTCCGCTTCCCCCCCCCATAGCTAAGCTTCGCCAACGCCCCCCGCCTCAGTGCTTATGTCCCAGCGCCTTGCATTCGTCATGGCGGAAGCAGGTGACGAAGTGGTCGTTGACCATGCCGGTGGCCTGCATGAAGGCGTAGACGATCACCGGGCCGCAGAACTTGAAGCCCTTGGCCTTCAGCGCCTTGGCCATGTCGGCGGCCAGAGGCGTCTGGGCCGGCACCTGCGAACCGTCCCGCCAGGCGTTCTGGATCGGCGCGCCGCCGACGATGTCCCACAGGAAGGTCGAGAGGTTCTCGCCGCGCTCGCGCATGTCGAGATAGATCCGCGCGCCGGCGATGGCCGCGTCGATCTTGCCGTTGGAGCGGATGATGCCGGCGTCGGCCATCAGGCGGGCGCGGTCGGTCTCGTCGAAGCGGGCGACCTTTTCCGGATCAAAGCCCGCGAAGGCGGCGCGGAAGGCCTCGCGCTTGCGCAGGATGGTGATCCAGGACAGCCCGGCCTGGAAACCGTCCAGCACCAGCTTTTCCCAGAGGGCGCGGCTGTCCCACTCGGGCACGCCCCATTCGTGGTCGTGATAGGCTTCGTAGAACGGGTCCCCGTTCATGCCGCGCCAGGTGCATCGGGTCGGTTCGGTCATGCGGTGACGCTAGCATAACCGGCGAGACCGGCCAGAACTTTTCGTGAACGGCCAGATCGCCCCGACGGAATGACCGTGGTGGCGCGTTGAGAGGAGCGAGGGACCCCATATCCGAAGGAGACGCCGATGAAGCGCCTCAACACCCTAGCCGTGCTCGCGATGACAGCCGCCGTGGCCGTCGCGCCCCCGGCGCTGGCCCAGCGTCACGACCATGACGGCAATCCGCCCGGACCGCGCGGCGGCCCCGGCACGAACTGGGAGAACCCGCCGGGCTGGCGTGGCGGCCCCGGCGCTTCGCCGGACCGGCGCTACTACCGCTGGCGCGGACAGCGGATCGAGTTCGTCTACCGCGGCGGCTACTATTACCATCCGGCCTACGGCTACTATCACCCGCGCTACGGCTGGTGGAACCAGGCCGCGCGGTGCTGGCTGGACAACGACAACAATCCGCCCGGACCGCGCGGCGGTCCCGGCACGAATTGGGAGAACCCGCCCGGTTGGCGCGGTGGTCCCGGGGCGTCGCCGGACCGCTATCGCCGCTGCCGCTAGAGCGCAATCCAGGCCGGCCGGTCCACCGTCACTGGCCGGCCGTCGACCGTCAGGTCGGCGCCGTCGATGCGATCCAGACGCAGGAGGGCCATCGCGCGGCCATCGCGACCGCTCAGTACCTCTCCCGCGCGCAGGTCGCCGGCCAGCACCTCGGCGCCGAAGGCCGGCGGCGGGCCGTCGAAGGTGATCGGCAGCATGCGGGTCTTGATCGTTCCGCGCCGCTTCATGCGGCTGGTGGTCTCCTGGCCGACGAAGCAGCCCTTCTTGAAGTCGATGCCGGCCAGCAGGTCGAAATCGGCCTCGATGGGATAGGTCCGCTCCTGGCCCCAGTCGGCGGGGCCAGGAACGCCCAGGGCTAGCCGATGGGCGTCGTAGGCGTCCTCGTCGGCGTTTGCTGAACGGTCGTCATAGGCGCGCGCGCCCAGGGCCGGCAGGCGCGGGTCCACGTAGAGCCCTTCGCCCGCCCCCCCGCCGCCGAACACGGCCAGCACCGGCCGATCGCTGGCCTCCAGGGTCACCTTGGCGCGCAAGCGGTACATGGAGAGGCGTTGCTGCAGCGCGTCGCGCTGGTCGGCCTGGACGTCGAGCAGCGCGCCGTTCTCGGCTCCCGCCACGAACAGGTCGAACAGCAGCTTGCCTTGCGGGGTCAGCAGGCCGGCGAAGCGCAGCTCGCCCGGGGCCAGGGTCTCGACGTCCTGGGTCAAGAGGCCCTGCAGGAAGCTCCTCCAGTCGGGACCGGACACGGCGATGGCGGCGCGGGAGGACAGGCGGGCGACGGTCGGGGTGGTCATGGGCCATGATGTGGCGCCGAGGCGACGCTCGCGCCAGTCCCCGCGAACGCGGAAAGCTGAAGTGTTAACGTGGGATGCGCCGACTCGCCGACGGCCCTATAGATGGACCGATGACACAGCGGGCCTTCCCGATTCTCTTCATCACGGCGACGCGCATCGGTGACGCGGTGCTTTCGTCCGGCCTGATCAAGATGCTGGCCGATCAAATCCCCAACGCGCGCTTCACGATCGTCGCCGGCCCCCTGGCCGCGCCGCTGTTCGCGCACGTGCCCGGTCTCGACCGCGTGATCGTGATGGAGAAAGGCAAGGGCAAGGGCCACTGGTTCAAGCTCTGGAACCAGGTGCGCCACAGGAAGTGGGGTCTGGTCGTCGACCTTAGGGGCTCGGCCACCGCGCTCTTCTTGCGCCGCGACAAGCGGGCGATCTGGAAGAAGACCCCCGGCGAGCCGGTTCACAAGGTGGTCGAGGCCGCCCGCGTCCTGAAGCTCGAGGGCGAGCCGCCCGCGCCCTATCTCTACATCACGCCAGAGGTCGAGGCCCTGGCCGACGAGCTGCTCGGCGCCGGCGGTCCGATCCTGGCCGTGGGTCCCGCCGCCAACTGGATCGGCAAGGTCTGGCCGATCGAGCGCTTCGCCCAGACCGCCGCGCAGTTGCTGGACAAGGACGGCCCGCTGGCCGGCGGCCGCCTCGTGATCCTGGGCGGTCCCGAGGACACCCGCATGGTCGAGGAACTGCGGATGGCCTCGGCCCGCGGCCGCACCATCGACCTGACCGGAAAGGTCGACCTGCTGACGGCCTACGCCTGCCTGAAACGCGCCAGCCTGTTCATCGGCAACGACTCCGGCCTGATGCACATCGCCGCCGCCGCCGGCTGCCCGACCGTCGGCCTGTTCGGCCCATCGGACGAGCGTCGTTATGGGCCCTGGGGCGACAAGACCGTGGCCGTGCGCGGTCCGCGAACCTTCAAGCAATTCATGGCCATCGATCCCGCGTTCTCCCAGGCGATCCGCCACATGAGCGACCTGCCGGTGCCCACCGTCGTCCGGGCGGCGAAGGCGTTGCTGACGCGCGTGGCGGTTCAGGTCGAACCGTCTCCCGAGGAAGCGGTGTTAGCGGCGCCGGAGCCGGAAGTCTCCCCTTGGGGCGAGCCCATCGATGACGTCGATACGGCTTCCCAGGACACCCAGGACGGGGCTGTACCCGAAGCGTCGTCCGCCGCTCCCAAGGCTAAGCCGCCCTCGCGGAAGCGGACCGTCAAGCGCGACGCCGGCTAGTTCCGGGTTGCTTCGGGCGCGGGCCGGTCCTAGATCGCCTCGAACGTTCCGAGGAGCCGCGTCATGACCCAGACCTTCGACCTGATCATTCGTGGCGGCGAGGTGGTGAACCATGCCGGACGGGACTTCACCGACATCGGCGTTCGCGGCGGCAAGATCGTCGCGATCGGCGACCTCTCCCAGGCCAGCGCCGGCGAGGTGTTCGACGCCACGGGCCTGACGGTCCTGCCGGGCGTCATCGACAGCCAGGTCCACTTCCGCGAGCCGGGGCTGGAGTGGAAGGAAGACCTGGAGAGTGGTTCGCGCGGCGCGGCCTTGGGCGGCGTCACCGCCGTCTTCGAGATGCCCAACACCGAGCCGACGACGACCGATCCGGACGCCCTGGCCGACAAGCTCTCGCGCGCCAAGGGCCGGATGCACACCGACCACGCCTTCTATGTCGGCGGCACCCACGAGAACGCCACCTTCCTGGGCGAGCTGGAGCGCCTCCCCGGTTGCTGCGGCATCAAGGTGTTCATGGGCGCCTCGACGGGCAGCCTCTTGGTGCAGGACGACGAGGGCGTCGAGAACGTGCTGCGCCACGTCAATCGCCGCGCGGCCTTCCACTCCGAGGACGAGTACCGCCTGGCCGAGCGCCGGGCTCTCGCCCGTCCCGGCGACTGGACCAGCCACCCCGAGGTCCGCGACGCCCAGGCCGCCCTGCAGTCGACCCACCGGCTGGTCCGCATCGCCAAGTCGCTCGGCAAGCGCATCCACGTGCTGCACGTGACCACCAAGGAAGAGATCGACTTCCTGGCCCAGAACAAGGACGTCGCCAGCGTCGAGGTCACGCCCCAGCATCTGACCCTGGTCGCGCCGGAAGCCTATGAGCGCCTGAAGGGCTTTGCGCAGATGAACCCACCAATCCGCTCGGCCGAGCATGTGGCCGGCATCTGGCGCGGGATCGACACCGGCGTCGCCGACGTGCTGGGCAGCGACCACGCCCCCCACACGCGCGAGGAGAAGGCCCGCCCCTATCCGGCCTCTCCGTCTGGCATGCCCGGCGTCCAGACCCTGGTGCCGATCATGTTGACCCACGTGGTGAACGGAAAGCTGTCGCTTGAGCGCTTCGTCGACCTGACCAGCCACGGGGTGAACCGCATCTTCGGCCTGGCCGACAAGGGCCGCATCGCAGAGGGCTTCGACGCCGACTTCACGATCGTCGACATGAAGGCCCGTCGCACCATCACCCACGACTGGATGGCCACGCGCTCGGGCTGGACCCCGTTCGACGGCTTCGAGGCCAAGGCCTGGCCCAAGGCGACCATCGTGCGTGGGATCGTCGTCATGCGCGACGACGAAGTCATCGCCGAGGGCCGCGGTGAGCCGGTGCGGTTCCTGGAGACCTTGGCGGGGTAGGGGGACGCCCCCTCACGCGATTTCCATCCGCTTACGGATCAACCACCGTCGCTCCGCCTCCGCCGGTCCCAGCGCTAGCGCCCCATCGTAGGCCGCTAGCGCTTCTTCCCGCCGCCCCAGGCGCGACAACAGGTCCGCTCGCACGGCGTGAAAGGGCTGAAGGCTCGCCAGGCGCGCGGCGTCCAGCGTCTCCAGCTCTTCCAACGCTATCGCGGGCCCGGCGACCTCCGCCAACGCGACCGCGCGATTGATCCTCGCGAACGGGTCATCGCCGAAGCTCAACAGAGCGTCGTACAGCGACACGACCACCGGCCAGGGAGGCGGCTCGTCCAGGCCCCGTCGGGCGCACCAGGCGCTGTGGAGCGCCGCGCGCAGTTGGATGGGCCCCGGCGGTCCCAAGCCACCCGCCCTACGCAGCAGCGCCTCGCCTTGGTCGATCAGGTCGCCACGCCATAGCGCCGGATCCTGCCGGTCAAGCGGGACCATGACGCCGTCGGCGTCCAGCCGCGCCGGCCGGCGGGCCTCGGCGTAGCGGACCAGTGCGGCGAAGGCCAAGGCGTCGGGCTCCCGAGGCAGCAGCTCGACCAGCACGGCGGTCAAGCCCAGCATCTCGTTGGCGAAGCCGGCATGAGGCCCCACGCCCGCCGCGTCCTCGTGGGCGCGGGCGTAGGCGACCTCAAGCGTGGCGATCACCGCGGCGAGCCGCTCGGGCCAAGCCTCGGGGCCAGGGACCTCGAACGACACGCCGGCTTCCGCGATCTTGCGCTTGGCGCGGGTCAGGCGCTGCAGCATGGCCGGCTCGGACACCAGGAAGGCGCGGGCGATCTCCTGGGCCGACAGCCCGCAGACCAGTCGCAGGGTCAGGGCCGCGCGGGCCTCCGGCGCGACGGCGGGGTGACAGCAGACGAAGATCAGGCGCAGGCGCTCGTCGGGGATCAGACGCGCGTCGGAGGCCAGCATGTCCTCGGCCGAAGGCTCGGGTACGGGCGCTTCGGGCCTCAAACGACGTCGAACACTCCGCCTACGGATGATATCCAGCGCTCGGCGCCGCGCCGTGGCGTAGAGCCAGGCCGCTGGGTCGATCGGCGG
>CAKZJK010000271.1 GCA_936942565.1 uncultured Caulobacter sp.
GCCAGTGGGCGACAGCAGGTCGGGCTCGCGGCCGGACTTCAAGGCCCGCACGGCCTCGCTGAGCATGTCGTTGTAGAGCTGGAAGCCCACCTCCATCATGTTGCCGCTCTGGTTGTCGCCCAGCACCTCGCCGGCGCCGCGGATCTCCAGGTCGTGCATGGCGAGGTAGAAGCCCGAGAAGCTGATGGCGTAGACGAAGGGCCAGGCCGCGAAGATCGCGCCCCCGCCCAGGATGAACCACACCTGGTTGCCTTCCCAGGTCGCGCCGATGGTGTTGATCACCATCCGGCGCTCCTTGTCGGACTTTGCGACGAACGGCAGCAGGGCGCCGACGCCCATGTCGAAGCCGTCGGTGAGGGCGAAGCCGATCAGGAGGATCCCGACCAGGGCCCACCAGATGACGCGAAGCGTGGCGAAATCGACGGGGATATCCATGTTTCTCGCTCCTCTCAGGCCACGGCCGGCTCGGCTTCGACGGATCCGTCGAGCGCCGGTTCGTGCTGGGCGAAGGGGCCCTTCTTGACGGTCTTGATGATCAGGCCGATCTCGACCACCGCCAGGGCGCCGTAAAGCAGGGTGAAGGCCGCGATGCTGGTCAGCAGCTGCGGAACGGTCAGGCTGGACGCGCCCAGGAAGGTGGGCAGCACGCCGTCCACCGCCCAGGGCTGACGGCCGACCTCGGCCAGGACCCAGCCCAGCTCGGTCGAGATCCACGGCAGCGGGAGCGCTCCGACCGCCAGGACCAGGAACCACTTGGTGTCATGCTTGCGCAGGGTGACCAGCAGGAAGGCCGTGGCGAACAGCGCGATCATCAGGAAGCCGATGCCCGCCATGATCCGGAACGCCCAGAACATCACCGGCACCGGCGGCACGGTGTCCCACGCCGCCTTCTGGATCAGCTCGGGCGAGGCCTGGCGAGGGTCCTCGACATAGCGCTTGAGCAGCAGGGCGTAGCCCAGGTCGCGCCGGTGCTGTTCGAAGGTCGCCCGGGCGGCGATGTCGCTGGGATTGACCTTCAGCGCCTCGACCGCGCCATAGGCGATCACGCCCGACTCGATGCGGTCCTGGGCCTTGGCCACCAGGGAGAAGATGCCCTCGACCGGCTTGTCGAAGCTGCGGGTGGCGATCACGCCCAGCACGTACGGGATCTTGATCTCGTGCTCGGTCTTGCGGGCGGCCATGTTCGGGATGCCGAAGGCCGTCAGGCCGGCCGGCGCGGCTTCCGTCTCCCACATGGCCTCCAGGGCCGCGAGCTTCATTTTCTGGTTGTCGGTCAGGGCGTAGCCGCTCTCGTCGCCCAGCACGACCACGGACAGCGACGAGGCAAGGCCAAAGGCGGCGGCGACGGTCATCGACCGCTTGGCCACGCCCACATACTTGCCCTTCAGCAGGTACAGGGCCGAGATGCCCAGCACGAAGACCGAGGCGATCACGTAGCCGGCGCTGACGGTGTGCACGAACTTGGCCTGCGCCACCGGGTTGAACAGCACGTCGCGGAAGCTGGAGACCTCCATGCGCATGGTGTCGGGGTTGAAGGCCGCGCCCATCGGGTTCTGCATCCAGCCGTTGGCGATCAGGATCCACAGCGCGGAAAGATTGGTGCCCAGCGCGACCAGGA
>CAKZJK010000272.1 GCA_936942565.1 uncultured Caulobacter sp.
CCCCGCCGTCGATCAGCACGGCGTTCCGTCCGCCATCGGCCACGATGCGACCGCGAGAATCCGCCAGCAGCGCCGTGACCGCCCGTCCCAGCGCCTCGGGCATCGCGTGCGTCCACTTCCGCCCGTCCCACTTGACCAGCCCGCCCATGAAGCCCGCGCCCCATAGATTTCCCCGCGCATCCATCGCGCAGGCCGTGACTTGCACGTTCGGAAAAGGCGGATCGGGAAGCCGGGTGACGCGATCACCGTCAACTCGGAGCACCTCGGAGCCCAGGCCCATCCAGATTCCGCCGCCGGGCGCGTCGCACATGGTGGTGAACGGGCCGAGGCGTCGGATCAGCGGCTTGAGCGGCTGGCCTGGGTTGGCCTTGTATAGCGTCTCGGTGTCGTAGACATAGACGGCCCCCTGGGCGTCCGCGAACACGCCATAGCCGTAGGGCGAGCTGATCGGAACGGCGTTTTCCGGCACGATCGCCGCGGGGCGGAACCGATCCAGCCCACGTACTGTACCCACCCAGATATCGCCTTCGCGGTCCTCGAACGCCCGGTAGACCATTTCGGAGCTGAGGCCTTGCGCCGCCGAGAATTGATCGATGTCCGGCATGGCGTTGCCGGGGCTTGGCGTCAGACGCATGCGGAAAACGCCGTCCGGATGGCGCGCGCCCCAGAGGCTGTCGTCGCGATCGAAGAAGATCCGCGTCTGACGGCTGACGGACGGCAACGGATAGACAACCTGCCCGGCGCCAGGGCCTTCGACGATGCGCACGCCCTGGGCGTCACCCGCCCAAATTGAGCCTCGCCTGTCCTCGGCTAGCGCGACCTCTTCGACAAAGCCGGACTGGATCGTGGTGAACCTAGGCTCGCCAGGACGCATTCGGGCCACGCGTCCAGACCCAGCGACCCACACAGCGCCGTTCCGCGCGACGAACACCCAGTGCGCCTCGCCAGGCATGTCGATCAGCGGATCAAGGATCTGCCAGGCCCCGTTGACGAAGCGAACGACCTTGGCCTTGGGGTTGGAGGTGGTCGCCCAGATCGCGCCGTCCTGGCCCTCGGCGAGCGAATAGACCACCGAGTGGAAGATCGCGGGATCGAAGAGGAGCCTGATCTTGCCCTTCTCGATGACGGCCAGACCACCGTCCTCGTAGCCAACCCATAGAGCGCCGCTCCGCGTGACCATCATCCGCACAACGCGGTCACCAAGGTTGTAGGTCTTGGGCCTGGGCGGTCGCACGGGTTCGAAGGTTACGCCGTCAAAGCGATACAGACCTAGCGGCGTGCCTAGCCATAGATAGCCGTCGGGCGTCTGAGCGATGTCCTCGATCGCCCCGGGGGCGCCGTCTTCCACGGTCCAGCGTGTGTGCTTGTACTGAGCGATCGCCCGTTGCGGATCCAGCGCCAGGACGGGAGACGCCAGAACCAGAGCGATCAAAAGCGCCGCCCAGCCAATCCTCGCAGACCCGTTCGCCATGAGCGCCTTCTATCACAGGCGCCATGCGTAAGCGCCGCCGTCCAAGCCGATCAATATCGACCGGGCTAGGCTTGGCCCACCCTTTCGGTGGGACGAGAGGACGTCGCCGCCCGTTCTGATGAAGATCTCGCGCCCATTGGTGTCACCCACGCATAGCCCGCTCGGGATTTACGCGGTCGCCGCGGCGCGGGACGCTCGGCCACGACAACGACCGATACCGACAAGACCTCCGGCGACCCGCGTGTCGTCTATGGGCTGATCGTCGCGAGTTTCTCCAACCAGTTCAGAACCTTCTCCGAGGGACACCAAGATGACTGATCACGACCGAGACGAGACGCGGGCCACGCGGCGTCACGTGCTGGCCGCCGGCGCGGGCGTCGCGGCCCTGGCGGCCCTGCCCTCCACCTCCCTGGCGCTGGCCAAGCCCGCGCCTTCAACCCAAGGCAAAGGAACCCACGACATGAGCAGCGGGTACGTCACGACCAAGGACGGCGTTCAGATCTACTACAAGGACTGGGGTCCCAAGACGGCTCAGCCCATCGTGTTCCATCATGGTTGGCCCCTCTCGGCGGACGACTGGGACAACCAGATGATGTTCTTCCTGCTGAAGGGCTATCGCGTCATCGCCCATGATCGTCGCGGTCACGGCCGCTCGACGCAGACGGACAGCGGCAACGAGATGGACACCTACGCCGCCGACGTCATCGCCCTGACCGATCATCTGGACCTCAAGAACGCCCTCCACGTCGGCCACTCGACCGGGGGCGGCGAAGTCGCTCACTACGTCGCACGCGCCAAGCCGGGCCGTGTGGGCAAGGCGGTCCTGGTCGGCGCCGTGACCCCGATCATGCTGAAGACCGCGGCCAACCCGGGCGGCCTGCCGATGGAGGTCTTCGACGGCTTCCGCGATGGC
>CAKZJK010000273.1 GCA_936942565.1 uncultured Caulobacter sp.
TCATCAGCCGACACCTCCCCCGCTGGGGGGAGGATTTCTAGGCGTTAAAGTTAAGCTTCAGCCCCGGCCGAGGCCATCGGGCCTTGTAGAGCTTGCCCGTGCCCGACGCCGTGATCCAGGCGTCGCGCATGTCGGCGCCGCCAAAGCAGATGTTGGTCACGATCACATCGGGGACGGCGTAGTGCTCGGTCGATCCGTCCGGGTCGAAGGCGGTGATGCCGCCGTTGATGATCGTCGCCACGCAGACCTTGCCGCCGGCCTCGACCGCCAAGCTATCCAGGAGCTGGTAGCCCGGCAGGTTACAGACCACGTTCCCCGGCAGCAGCGGCGCGGGATCCGCCAGAACCCCGGGAGAGGCGATGTCGAACGACCACAGCCGCCCGAGCATGGTGTCGGCCATGTAGACGGTCTTCTCGTCCGGCGAGAGCCCCACGCCGTTCGGCGAGACGAAGTGGTCTCGCCAGCGCGTGATCTTCGAGCCGTCCGGAAGGGCGTAGTACAATGCGCCGAACTTCTTGCCGTCGGGCGTCGAGCAACCGTGGTCGGTGAACCAGAACCCGCCCTGCTTGTCGAAAACCAGGTCGTTGGGCCCGATCAGAGGCTTGCCGTCGCATTCCGTGTAGAGCGCGGTCACCGCGCCGGTCGCGAGGTCCACCCGCTGGATGTAGCCGCCCGTATGCGTCGGCGGCGTCGGGCCTGGAATGTTCAGGCCATTGGCCTCGAAGAAGTGGAAGCTGCCGCCGTTGTTGGTGACGTAGAGCGCGCCGTCGGGGCCGATCGCCGCGCCGTTCGGCCCGCCGCCGGTTTCGGCCACGGTCTCCTTGCGACCGTCGGGCCAGACCCGTGTCAGGCGCTGGCCCTGAATCTCGGTGACGATGACCGAGCCGTCGGCCATGGCGACGGGGCCTTCGGGGAATTGCAGGCCTTCGGCCACCAACTGGATGTCCATCGCGCGTCTCTCCCTGTCGCCTCTGCCGGGCGATGGAAGGACTATAAACGCGCGTTTGAACTTGGCGAGAATTCCGTTGGGCGAGCCGGCGGACCCTAGTGGTTCGCTAGAGCTGGGGCGGCGCCGTCCCGATCGACCGAGGTCGTGAAGCGCGCGACGGCCGCCAGCAGGGCTTCACGGACGATCGGCTTGGCCAGGTGGCCATCCATGCCGGCGGCGAGGCATCGCGCGATCTGTTCGGGCATGACGTCGGCGCTTAGCGCCAGGATCGGCACGCGGGCCTTGGGCCCTTGCATCGCGCGGATGGCGTGGGTGGCCGACAGGCCATCCATCACCGGCATGTGCACATCCATCAGCACGAGGTCGAAGTCCTGGTCCCGCACCATGGACACGGCCGCCGCGCCATCCTCGGCCGTGATCGCCTGGTGACCGCCCAGCGTCAGGAGGGCATGGCCCAGCTCGCGGTTGACGTGATGGTCGTCGACCAGCAGCACGCGCGCGCCTCGGCTGTTGGATGGTTGGGGCGTGGCGGAGTCCAGTTTGGGTGTCGGCTGGGCGGGCGTGGCGGGGATCTCGACCCAGAACACGGCCCCTTGGCCCGGGGCGCTGACGACGCCGATCTCTCCGCCCATGCGGGTGACCAGCGCCTTGCTGATCGCCAGGCCAAGACCCGTGCCGCCAAAGCCGCGGCTGATCGAGCTGTCGGCCTGGGTGAAGCGCTGGAACAGACGCGCTTGGACATCGGGCGCGATGCCGATGCCGGTGTCCGTGACCTCGAACCGGACGCGATCATCCGACAGGTCGAGCCGCGCGGTCACCGCGCCGTCGCGGGTGAACTTGATGGCGTTGGACAACAGATTGATCAGCACCTGGCGCAGGCGGGTCTCGTCCAGCAGGAACAGCGACCGCTCGTCGCCGCCGGTGATCTCGATCCGCAGGTCCAGGCGCTTGGTCTCGGCGGCCGGCGCGGCGATCGCCATGGCGTCCCGCAGCACCACCGCGGGCGCCAGCGGCTCGGGATCCAGCTCCATGCGGCCGGCTTCCAGCTTCGAGAAGTCCAGGAGGTCGTTGATGATCTCGACCAGGGAACGGCCGGCGCGGCTGATCAGGTCAAGGCGTCGGCGGCTGTCGGGCGACAGCTCCGGATCGCCGGCCACCAGGTCGGCGAAGCCCAGGATGCTGTTCAGCGGTGTTCGGATCTCGTGGCTGATCGTCGCCAGGAACTCGGACTTGGCCTTGTTGGCGGCCTGGGCGCTGGCCTGGGCGTCGCGGGCGGCGTCGCGCCCGCGGGTCAGCAGCGCCTGCAGACGCTTCTGCCGCTCCAGAATCATGGCGGCGGTCAGGCAGACGGCGAACAGCATCACGTGGAAGATGACCGCGTGGCGCAGGGGTGTCAGGGCGACCTCCCTGTCGATGCCGACGCGGTGCAGGACGGCGGGAATCGAGGCGCCCAGCGACGCGATGACCAGGATCGCCGCCGCGCGGGGGCCGCCATAGAACACGGCCAGCATGGCGGGGGCGAAGAGCAGGGCCTGAAGGTCAGGGTCCCAGCGGAAGATCGCCACGGCGCTGACGACCACCAAGGCGGTCAGCATCACCAGCTGCCAGGCCGGGGCGGGGAACAGTGGCTTATGGCGGCGGTCCATCACCATGATGGTGGTCGGCATGGCCAGGAACGTCCCTAGCACGTTCGGCGGAATCCAATCCGCCCAGCCGCTCCACATCGGCTTACCGCGCGTCAGGGCCAGGGTCACGGTCGTGATCGTCGAGAACACCACCACCAGCACCGCGGCCGCGGCCGTCAGGCGCACCAGGCCCCAAGGGCTTCGCATGTGGTTGGTCAGGCCCAGGCGCTCCAGGCTCCAGGCGATGATCACGTTCTGGATCAGATCTTGCGGGACCACGAGCACGATGAACGAGATCCGCACCCCGGCGATCAGTTCAATGGCGACGTGGGCGACGCCGGCCAAGGCCAGCATGATCCAGCGCGCATTGCCCTTCAGCGTCAGCAGGCCCGCGATGACCACCGCGTTGGCGGTCCAGATCGACGGCAGATTATGGGTCGAGCCAGCCAGGAACAGACTGAAGACGATAGAGCCCGCGAACGCCGCCAAGAGGCCCGCGATCCGCGAGGTCTGATCGTCGCGCGACGGATTTCTAATACCCGCGATCAACATATGCTCCCCCTACCCATTGTGGGGTATCGCAGGTTGTTGTTTCGAACGGGTTTACGTTTTGAGGGCGTTTTTAGCGGCGCTCGAGAATCCTGAACACGAACGCGTGGTCATCGCCATCGCTCGCGGGATGTTCATCGCGGCGGACTTCGCTCCAGGCGCCGTCGTCGAAGGCGGGGAAATGCACGTCGCCCTCGACCTCGGCGGCGACCTCGGTCAGGTAGAGCCGCTTGGCCTTGGGCAGGGCCAGCTCGAAGAGAGCCCGGCCGCCGATCACGCAGACCTCGTCGACCCCATCGTCGGCGGCCTGCTCCTTGGCCATCTGGACGGCTTCCATCCAGGTCTCGCAGGCGACCGCGCCCTCTGGCTCGAAGCTCTGGTCGCGGGTCAGCACGACGTTCATCCGGCCCGGCAGCGGCTTTCGCGGCAGGCTGTCCCAGGTCTTGCGGCCCATGATGATCGGCTTGCCCAGCGTATTGGCCTTGAACAGGGCTAGGTCCGACTTCAGCCGCCAGGGCAGGTCGCCGTCACGACCGATCACGCCGTTGGCGGCTCGAGCGACGACGAGGGCGAGGTGTGGCTGGGTCATGCCTTCTGATTAGCGAGCCTCGGCCCGACACGCCATGGCTTGATCGAAACCTGAACGTTGATCACTCTCGCCTTCAAGGAACAGGGATCGGGGAGGCGCGCGATGTCGGCGACGGCGTTCGAGATGCACATGGCCCGGACGGGCGGAGTCGAGGTTCTGCGCGGGCGCGAGGTCCAGCTGCTCCCGCCGGAACCCGGCGAGGCGCGGGTGGCGATCGAGGCCGCGGGCGTGGCCTTCGCCGACATCGTCATGCGGACCGGCCTCTATCCCGGCGTGAAGGCGCCGGTGACGCCCGGCTACGATTTCGTGGGGCGGATCGAGGCGCTGGGGCCGGGCGTCGAGGGCTTCGCCGTCGGCCAGCGGGTCGCGGCCCTGACGGTGACCGGCTCCTATGCCAGCCATCGCAATGTCGAGGCACGCCTGCTGGTCGTCGCGCCCGACGGGCCCCCGGCCGAAGCTCTGGTCGCGGGGGTGCTGAACGGCCTGACCGCCTGGCAGATGTTCCACCGCGTGGCCGGCTCCGTGGCCGGGGAATGGGTGCTGGTCCACGGCGCGGCGGGCGGCGTTGGCGGGCTTCTGCTGGATCTGGCGCGGCTGTCGGGCGTCAAGGCGATCGGTACGGCGTCGGCGGGCAAGAAGACCGAGGTCGAGGCAAAGGGCGGGGTGCACCTAGACTATCGCGCCGAGGCCGTCGCGGCGCGGGCGACCGAGATTTCGGGCGGGGGCGTGGTCGCGGCCTTCGACCATGTCGGCGGACCGCACCTGAAGACCGCCTCGCTGGCGGCCTTGCGCGCCGGCGGAACGGCGGTGCTCTATGGCGGCTACGACGCGACCAAGGGCGGCAAGGCGCGGCCGGGCGCGATGCTGAAGATGCTGCTGGCCGACCGCCTGTCGGCCTTGAAGCTGTTCAGCGAAAGCCGGGGCGTCGTCGGCTACAACGTCACGTCCTGGCGCGACGCTCGGCCGGAGGCCTACCGCCAGGATCTCGCCGAGGTTCTGCGGCTGATCGGAGAGGGCGCAATCCAGCCCACGATCGCCAAGGTTCTACCGCTCCGCGAGGCCGGCGACGCCCAAGCGCTGCTGCAGTCGGCCAAGCTGGCGGGGAAGATCGTGTTGAAGCCGTAGGGCGGGGCGACGGGCGCTCCATGCCGAAGGACGCTTTCGACCCATGGCGGACATACGGATTCTCCACGCTAGGTCGGGGTAAGGTACTAGGTATACCAATTATACTGGTATCTGCGCTGGGCTGATTTTGGAGGAAATTTTCGATGGCCGTCGCCATGAAGCTGGATCCGACTTGCTTCTCATCGGACTGCCCTAGCCGGGCCCTCTTCGATCAGATCGCCGACAAATGGTCCGCGATGGTTCTGGCGGTGCTGTCCGAAGGACCTCATCGCTTCAACGTCATTCGCAGGCGGCTGGAGGGCGTCAGCCAGAAGGCGCTGACACAATGCCTCCGCAGGCTTGAGCGGAACGGGCTTATCACGCGCCGCGTCGTATCTCTCTCTCCGGTCGCGGTGGAGTATGAGATCACCACGCTGGGGCGCACCTTGCAAAAGCTGCTCGCCGACCTTCACCAATGGACGTTGGACAGTCTTCCGGACGTCGATGCGGCGCGCGAAGCCTTTGACACTCGCCAATCGAATGACGGCTTTAGCGGTATTCAGCTGGGTAAACGCCTGGAATAGGCGGCGGCGATGCCAATGGCAGGTTACCGCGGCCCAACTAGGGCACCCTTCGGTGCCTAATTGAAACCAAGTCTACAATATATACCTAGGCGTCCAGCTACACTGGAGCGTCAAATGACCGACCTGCAACTGCTGACACCGCTGAAGACCGACACATTCGAATTCCGCAACCGCGTGTTCATGGCTCCCATGACCCGGGCCAGGACGCCCGACCGCGTCGCGAACGAGCTTACCGCCCTCTACTACGCGCAACGCGCCTCGGCGGGCCTGATCATCTCCGAAGGCACGCAGATCAGCGAGCAAGGCATCGGCTGGACGAATACGCCTGGGATTCACACCGCCGAGCAGATCGAAGGCTGGCGAAAGGTCACCCAGGCCGTGCACGACGCCGGCGGCCTCATCTTCGCTCAACTCTGGCACACGGGCCGCGCCTCTCACCCCGACTTCCACGGCGGGGCCCTGCCGCTAGCGCCCTCGGCCACGCCCTTCAACAGCCAGGCCTTCACGCCCGAGGGGCCAAAGCCGAGCGTCACGCCCCGGGCCATGACTCTTGAGGAAATCCACGGCACGATCGGGGACTACGAGGCCGCCGCTCGCGCGGCCAAGGCCGCCGGCTTCGACGGTGTCGAGGTGCATGGCGCCAATGGCTATCTGCCGGCCCAATTCCTCGAAGACGGTTCCAACAAGCGAACCGACGCCTATGGCGGGCCTGTCGAAAACCGCGCCCGCTTCCTGCTCGAGGCCACCGATGCGGCCATCCGGGTCTTTGGGCCTTCCCGCGTTTCGGTCAGGCTATCTCCTCGGATCCCCTACAACGACATGGGCGATAGCGACCTGGAAGGCACCTACATGTTCGCCGTCGACGCGCTTCAGGCGAGGAAGGTGGGCATCCTTCATTTCATGGAGCCGGCTCAGCTTCCCGAGGGTCTCAAGCTGCTGGCGCCCGAAGCGAGAAAGCGGTTCACGGGACTCTTCGTCGTGAACGTCGGATATGATCGCGAAAGCGGCGAGCGGGCGATCGCGACCGGCTTGGCCGACGCGGTTACCTTCGGAACGCTCTTCATCGGCAACCCAGACCTACCCGAGCGCTTCCGCCAGAACGCCGCCTTGGCCACGTCCGATCCGTCCAGCTACTACGTGGGCGACGAGCGGGGCTACACGGACTACCCGCCGCTCGCGTGAGCGTCGTACCGCTAGGCCTCCATTCGCCATCCAGTCGCCCTTTTCGAGACCGAAGAGAGTAGCTGGATGGCGAAGCCTCACTGGGTCCGCCAACCGCCCTGAACGGACGATCGCCATGTCCGCTCCAAGCTGGACCGCGCTAGCCGCCGCCAAACGGCGTAATGATCTGCTGGGCGCTGGCGCGGGTGATCAGTTCGCCGTCAGGACGGAAGAAGTCGGCTTCGACGTGAATGATCGACTTGGTCTTGGCCACCACACGGCCTTCCAGGCGCAGCGGCTCTGCCTTGCCGACGCGGATGAAGTCGATCTTCAGGTTGCTCGTGCGGAAGGCCGCGTCGGCGGGCGTGAGGGTCATGGCCGCCAAGGCCAGGATCTGGTCGGCGAGGGCGGCCAAATAACCGCCGAACAGCGAGCCGTCGACATTGAGCAGCTCTGGCGACGGCCGCCAGGTCTTGCGGGCCCAGCCTGGGCCCCAGGCGTCCAGCCCGCCCAGCTTCAAGGTTTGGACGACGGGCGGCAGGATCGCGTCGCCGGCGACGACCTGATCCAGCCGGTCCGTCGCCCAGGTCAAACAGAGACCTCGGCCTTGATGTGCGGGTGGGCTTGGTAGCCCTCGAGCGTGAAGTCCTCGTATTCGAAGCCGAACAGGTCGCGCTTGTCGGCGATCGTCATGGTCGGGAAATCCAAGGGCTCGCGGGTCAGCTGCTCGCGGGCTTGGTCGAGGTGGTTCAGATAGAGGTGCGCGTCGCCGAAGGTGTGGACGAACTCGCCCGGCTCCAGGCCGACGACCTTGGCGACCATCAGGGTCAGCAGGGCGTAGCTGGCGATGTTGAACGGCACGCCCAGGAACACGTCGGCGCTGCGCTGGTAGAGCTGGCACGACAGCTTTCCGTCCGCGACGAAGAACTGGAACAGGCAGTGACAGGGCGGCAGGGCCATGTCATCGACATCGGCCGGGTTCCAGGCCGTGACGATGTGGCGGCGGCTGTTAGGGTTGGTTTTCAGGTTCTCGACGAGATTGCCGATCTGGTCGATCACGCGGCCGTCAGGCGTCGCCCACGAGCGCCACTGCTTGCCGTAGACGGGGCCGAGGTCGCCGTTCTCGTCGGCCCACTCGTCCCAGATGCGCACGCCGTTGTCCTTGAGATAGGCGATGTTGGTGTCGCCCTTCAGGAACCACAGCAACTCATGCACGATCGCCTTCAGCGGCAGCCGCTTGGTGGTCAGAAGCGGAAAGCCGGCAGCCAGGTTGAAGCGCATCTGGTGGCCGAACACCGACAGCGTGCCGGTGCCGGTGCGGTCGTGCTTCTCCGCGCCGTCGGCCAGGATGCGTTCGAGCAGATCGTGATATTGGTGCATGACGGATGGTTGCCGTTGAAAGCGCAAGCTGTAGCGGAGGAGCAGGTCCTCCGACACAACATTCGGGTGATTATACCCAGGAAGCTGCCCGCTGTCGAAGCCAGTGCGAGAACGGAAACCAGAGTTCTCGCCCCCCGCCCTTACCCCTCGACGAACACCTCGTCGCGCTTGCGGCGCAGCGCCGGCAGCACCGCCAGGACCAGCAGCGCGGCGGCGATCGCCAGCAGCGTGGCCGAGAGCGGGCGCGTGAGGAAGACCGACCAGTCGCCGCGCGAGATCTGCAAGGTACGGCGCAGGTTCTCCTCCATCAGCGTGCCCAGCACCATCCCGAGCAGCAGCGGCGCCGGCTCGAAATCGTGCTTGATCAGCCAGTAGCCGAACAGGCCGAAGGCGCCGGCCAGGATCACGTCGACCGGTGCATTGTTGATCGAGTAGATGCCGATCGCGCAGAACACCACGATCGAGGGGAACATCAGCCGGTACGGCACGCGGAGCAGCCGCACCCAGATGCCGACCAGCGGCAGGTTGATGATGATCAGCATCAGATTGCCGATCCACATCGAGGCGATCATGCCCCAGACCAGATCCGGCTGCTTCTGCATCACCTGCGGCCCGGGCTGGATGCCGTGAATGGTCATGGCGCCGACCATCAGCGCCATCACCGCGTTCGGCGGGATACCGAGCGTCAGCAACGGAATGAAGGAGGTCTGTGCAGCGGCATTGTTGGCACTCTCCGGCGCCGCGACGCCCTCGATCGCACCGCGGCCGAAACGTGACGGATCGCGCGCAATCTTCTTCTCGAACGTATAGGCGGCGAAGGAGGCGATCACGGCGCCACCGCCCGGCAGAATGCCGAGGATGGAGCCGAGAATGGTGCCGCGAATGATCGCCGGCGCCGAGTCACGGAGGTCCTTGCGGGTCGGCATCAGCCCGGTGATCTTCTGCTGCACCAGTTCGCGATCGGCTTCGGCGCCGCCGTCGAGATTGCGGATGATCTCGGCGAAGCCGAACACGCCCATCGCCACGGTGGCGAAACCGAGCCCATCGGCGAGTTCGGGGATGTTGAAGGCCATGCGCGAGGCGCCGGTCTCGAGGTCCGCTCCGACCATCGACAGCAGCAGGCCGAGCGCGATCATCGCCACCGCCTTGAGCACGCTGCCCTTGGCGAGCACGACCGCGAAGATCAGGCCGAGCACCATCAGCGAGAAATACTCCGCCGGTCCGAACAGCAGCGCGAGCTTGGTCAAGGGCGCGCCGAGCACCGCGATCAGCACGGTCGCAGCGCAGCCGGCGACGAAGGAGCCGATCGCCGCGATCGACAGCGCCGGACCCGCCCTCCCCTGCTTGGCCATCTGGAAGCCGTCGAGCGTGGTGACGACCGATGTCGCCTCGCCCGGAATGTTAACGAGGATCGACGTGGTCGAGCCGCCATATTGGGCGCCGTAATAGATGCCGGCGAGCATGATCAGCGCACCGACCGGCGGCAGGCCGAAGGTGATCGGCAGCAGCATGGCGACGGTGGCGATGGTGCCGATGCCAGGCAGCACGCCGACCAGCGTGCCGACCAGCGCGCCGACCAGGCAGAGCAGCAGGTTGATCGGGCTGAGCGCGACGCCGAAGCCGTGCAACAGATTCTGAAACAGATCGAGCATGCCGGCCTCACTGCACCAGGAAACGCGGGAACAACGGCATCGGCAGGCCGAGCACGTAGGGGAACAACAGCGCACAGCCGAGCGTCAGGACGACGCCGACGATCAGCGTCTCACCCCAGCGTGTTTCCGGCGTTCCAAGCGCGGCGATCAGAAAGGCCGCGAACGCAGCGACGATCAGCCCCAAGGGACGGATCGCCACGGCAAATGTCAGGATGGCGAGCGAGACGAAGAATGGCCCGCGCCAGTGATAGACCTGAAGCGCCGGCCCCTCGGTCACCAGACCGATCACGGCGACCGCAGCCCCCATTGCCAACAGCAGCACGCCGAGCATGCGCGGCGCAGTGCCCGGGCCGAACGTGAACCCGCGCATGCCCGACAGATCGCTTGCTGCCCACAGCGCGAACAGCGCGACCGCCATCAGCGCAACACCGCCGAAATAATCCTGCGGAGCGCGCGGCCGCGCGAGGAACGTGAACACCGCGATGGCGACGAGCGGATAGGTGTAGATCAGCGCGAGCAGCGCATCCGATCGGAGCGTGACCTTGCGGCCATCCGCCCACTGGCCAAGCAGCATCGGCAATGATTCGACCAGGGCGGCGCCATGCGCCGACACGACCTGCAACGGTGAGCGTGCCGACACCGAACCGACGAGGCCGGCGAGTGAGATGGCGAGCTCGACGAGTTGCGGGGCAAAGGCAAGGAGCAGAATGATTGTTGCGCCAGTCACGTTGCGTGCGGCCGGCACGTTCGCCGTCCCGTCCGACAACTGGCCCGTCGTGTCGGCCATGCCTCGCCCTCCCCGATCGGCCTTGATGGCCGACATTGTTCTCGTTCGCTGGTCCGAAGCGTCTCCGGCCAACCGCACTCTTTGTGCCTAGCGACTTTACCTACAGAAGGCCAGCAAAACCGAGGCAACCTCCTGCGGCCAAGAGCCAGAGCGGATTGATCCGCGTGATCGATGCAACTACGGCGGCAACCACCGTCAGCAGGAATGCCGGCCACGTCCGGTCCGAGGCCTGCACGAGGATCAATGCGCTCGCCGCCATCAGGCCGATCGAGAGCGGGACCAGCGAGGCCTGCAGCACAGCGGGCCAGCGCGCGTCGCGCACATTCGACAGCCAGCGGCTGACGACATAGGCGAGTGCCGCCGTCGGGCCGCACATCGCGACGGTGGCGGCCGCCGCACCGGCGACGCCTGCGACGGAATAGCCGATCAAGGTGACGATCAGAACGTTGGGCCCAGGCGACAATTGGGCGATTGCAAAGGCATCCGCAAACTGCTTGTCGGTCATCCAATGGTGAACGTCGACCGCAATGCGATGGAGCTCCGGGATCGCGGCATTCGCGCCGCCAATCGCAAACAACGAAATCAGCGCAAACGTCCAGAACAGCTGGAACAGCGGATTGTCGTCACCGCTCATCGCGCCCACCGCAGCTTTGCACAAGTGACGGCAAGACTGAGCGGCACCGCCGCCAACAACACCGCAGGCAACGGCA
>CAKZJK010000274.1 GCA_936942565.1 uncultured Caulobacter sp.
AATTAAACCACATGCTCCACCGCTTGTGCGGGCCCCCGTCAATTCCTTTGAGTTTTAATCTTGCGACCGTACTCCCCAGGCGGAGTGCTTAATGCGTTAGCTGCGTCACCGACATGCATGCATGCCGACAACTAGCACTCATCGTTTACGGCGTGGACTACCAGGGTATCTAATCCTGTTTGCTCCCCACGCTTTCGAGCCTCAGCGTCAGTAACGGACCAGTATGTCGCCTTCGCCACTGGTGTTCTTCCGAATATCTACGAATTTCACCTCTACACTCGGAGTTCCACATACCTCTTCCGTACTCAAGACTGCCAGTATCAAAGGCAATTCCAAGGTTGAGCCCTGGGCTTTCACCTCTGACTAAACAGTCCGCCTACGCTCCCTTTACGCCCAGTAATTCCGAGCAACGCTAGCCCCCTTCGTATTACCGCGGCTGCTGGCACGAAGTTAGCCGGGGCTTCTTCTCCGGGTACCGTCATTATCGTCCCCGGTGAAAGAATTTTACAATCCTAAGACCTTCATCATTCACGCGGCATGGCTGCGTCAGGCTTTCGCCCATTGCGGAAGATTCCCCACTGCTGCCTCCCGTAGGAGTTTGGGCCGTGTCTCAGTCCCAATGTGGCTGATCATCCTCTCAGACCAGCTACTGATCGTCGCCTTGGTGAGCCTTTACCTCACCAACTAGCTAATCAGACGCGGGCCGCTCCAATGGCGATAAATCTTTCCCCCGAAGGGCACATCCGGTATTAGCTCAAGTTTCCCTGAGTTGTTCCGAACCAAAGGGCACGTTCCCACGTGTTACTCACCCGTCCGCCACTAATCCCGAAGGATCCGTTCGACTTGCATGTGTTAGGCCTGCCGCCAGCGTTCGCTCTGAGCCAGGATCAAACTCTCAGGTTGAGTTGACATTGACTCCAGTATTTAGCTTCGGGGAAAACCGAAGCTGCGTATCTGGTTTGCATAGTATCTTGACGAGTTCCCATCACACTCCGACCAGCCCGAAGGCCAATCGGCGTATAAATGGTGTCTTCAAGAGACCGCATTACGTCAGCGCCAAATGATCCACCCCGTAAGGTGAACCGCCAGAGCGCCGCCGCCTGCGTTTCTCTTTCCAAATCAACAATGTCAAAGACCCGAACCGCCTCAGCGATCCCACCGTTTAGCGCCCGGTGCCGGCGGAGGCGGCTATCTATCCAACCTCGAAACCCGTGTCAAATCGTTTTTTTTCAAAACTTTTTGAACCGAACCAGCGAGCCCCGGAGAACCGGGAAGCGCCAGAGTGGGCAGCTTCTAGAGAAGCCATCCGAGCTAGTCAAGAAGTTATTTTGAGAAGATCTCAAAAGCTCTACTTAACTACCTTCCACCGCGCCGCTGAATTCTTGCGAAGTCTTGGCGGCGGTGATCGGAGCGGCGCTTCTAATGAGGCGACATTCCGAAGTCAACCAACTCTTTCGACTTTTTCGCGTCGCCGGAAACCCAGAAGCGAAGAGACAAAAAGAAGACCCTCAGGGCTGCCGAAGCCGCCCTCGCGGATCCATCATCGAGTCGATTGGAGCGCGGTATCTAGCCAAGCGTCTGGACCGATGCAAGCTCCCTTTCGGGGGCCGCGTCGTCCGGTCGCGAAGCCGTTCCGAGCGAGGCGTTGATCTAGTCCCCGCCCCGCGCTCTGGCAACCCCCTCGCGACAATATAACGACGCTCTTTTGACGGCGTGGTTAGCGCGGCCTTTAGTGCTGGCTTTCCGGAAGGCGGACCACCAGGCCGTCCAAGGCGTCGGTCACCTTGATCTGGCACGACAGGCGGCTGTTGGGTTCGACGTTCTCGGCGAAGTCCAGCATCGACTCTTCCATGGCCGACTTGTCACCGGTCCTGTCCAACCAGGCTTCGTCCACATAGACGTGGCAGGTCGCGCAGGCGCAGGCGCCGCCGCAATCGGCGTCGATGCCCGGCACGTTGTTCTTCACCGCGCCTTCCATGACCGTCAGGCCCGGCTTGACGTCGAGGGCGTGTTCGGTCCCGTCGTGTTCGATGTAGGTGATCTTGGCCATGGGGCTCCCGTTATCCTTGGGCGGGCTTAAGCCGCCACTTCCTTCATGGACACCGACGTATCGGCAAGCTTCTCGACGTTCACCGGCGCGCGTTTGGCGATCAACTGCTTTCCGGCCATGAACTCCGGGGGCGCGTTGACCGCCTCGACGGCCCGCAGCAGATCTCCCTTCAGATGGAAGACCGCGAACTTGGCGGCGGCGACGTCGCCGCGCACCACCTGGCGATCGGCCTCGAACGGCAGGCCGGCGATCTGGAGCTTCAGGTCGTACTGATCCGACCAGAACCAGGGAACTTCCGGCGCGGGGCCGGGCCGGCCGAGAATCGCGGACGCGGCCTGCTTGGCCTGCTCGAGCGCGTTCGGCACGCTCTCGAGGCGGAACTGGCGCTCATAAAGAGGGAGAGGCCGATGGGCGACGTCGCCGATCGCGAAGATCGCCGGATCATCCGTCCGCGCTTCAAGATCGACGACCACGCCGTTGGCGGTGGCTAGGCCCGCGTCCTTGGCCAGTTCGTCATTGGGAATAGCCCCGACGCCGACCAGGACGACGTCGCACGGCAGGACGCGGCCGTCCGACAGGCGCACGCCATGGATATGACTATCAGCGCCTTCGAATGCCTCGACGCCCGCGTTTAGTTCGAACGTCACGCCGCGGGCGCGGTGATAGTCCTGGAAGAAGGTCGAGAGGGTCTCGCAGGCCACACGGGCCAGGACGCGGCTCTCACGCTCGACCACGACGACATCGGCGCCGAGCGCCCGGGCCGAGGCGGCCGCTTCAAGACCGACATAGCCGCCGCCGATGACCGCCAGGCGCTTGCCAGGGCCCAGCGCGTGCTTGAGCAGCTCGGCGTCGGCCGCCGTGCGTAAAGCGAGAACCCCAGCGAGGTCCGCGCCAGGGATCGGCAGCTGACGGGCGCGAGCGCCGGTGGCCAAAATCAGGAAGTCGTAGGAAATGGCCTCGCCCGAGGCGAGGGTGACGGTCTTGGCCGCTCGGTTGATGCGCTCGGCGACGCCCGACAGGCGCAGGAAGACATTGTTCTCGCCATACCATTCGGCCGGCTTGAGCGCGAGGGAGTCCGCGTCGGCCTCGCCCTTCAGCCAGGCCTTGGACAGCGGCGGGCGCTGATAGGGCAAAAGCGGCTCGTCGCCGATCAGGACGATACGGCCTTCGTGACCGTACTGGCGCAGGAACGCGGCGGCCGAACCGCCCGCGTGGCCCGCGCCGACGATGACGACGCATGCGTTCTGATTGGCTTCAGCGCTCAATGACGCCCTCCCTTTCGTCAAAAATGACGGCGGCGTCACCTATTGGCAAGCGCCTTCGATAGCGCGGATACATAGAGGGCGGCGGTTCGTTTCCAAACCGCCGCCCTCTGGATCGTCTGAAGAGTGCGTCAGACGACGCGCTCGACCATCATCTTCTTGATCTCGGCGATGGCCTTGGCCGGGTTCAGCCCCTTGGGGCAGACCTGGGCGCAGTTCATGATCGTGTGGCAACGATAGAGCTTGAAGGGGTCTTCAAGCGCATCGAGGCGGTCGCCGGTGGCCTCGTCTCGGCTGTCGATCAGCCAGCGATAGGCGTGCAGCAAGGCCGCCGGGCCCAGATACTTGTCGCCGTTCCACCAGTAGCTGGGGCACGAGGTCGAGCAGCAGGCGCAGAGGATGCACTCATAGAGACCGTCGAGCTTCTCGCGATCTTCCGGCGACTGACGCCACTCGGCCTGGGGCTCGGGGGTGTCGGTGTGCAGCCAGGGCTCGATCGAGGCGTACTGGGCGTAGAACAGCGTCAGGTCCGGGATCAGGTCCTTGACCACCGGCATGTGCGGCAGCGGGCTGATCTGGACGGCCTTGCCCGGGACCTCGGCCCAACCGTGGGTGCAGGCCAGGGTGTTGCGGCCGCCGATGTTCATCGAGCACGAGCCGCAAACACCTTCCCGGCACGACCGGCGGAAGGCCAGGGTCGGGTCGATGGTGTTCTTGATGTACAGCAGCGCGTCCAGGACCATCGGGCCCACGGCGTCCATGTCGACGTCGTAGGTGTCCCAGCGCGGGTTGCCGCCCGTTTCCGGGTCGTAGCGGTAGATCTTGAAGGTCTTGACCTTCTTGGCGCCCGCGGGAGCCGGCCAGTGCTTGCCCGACTTGACCTGCGAGTTCTTGGGGAGTGCGAGTTCGACCATCGTACCCTCAGTAGACCCGTTGCTTCGGCGGGATGTAGGCGATGTCGTCGGACATCGTGTAGCTGTGCACCGGCCGGTAATCGATCTTCACCTTGCCCGACTGGTTATCCAGCCATGCCAGGGTGTGCTTCATCCACTCGGCGTCGTTGCGGTCGGCGAAGTCCTCGCGGGCGTGGGCGCCGCGGCTTTCGGTGCGATTGACCGCGCCGTTCACCGTGACCACCGCCTGGCCGATCAGGTTGTCGAACTCCAGGGTCTCCATCAGGTCCGTGTTCCACACGAGGCCACGGTCGGAAACCTTGATGTCGCTCTTCTTGTCCCAGACGGACTGCAGGCGCTTGACGCCGCTTTCCAGGCTCTCGCCGGTGCGGAACACGGCGGCGTCCTCCTGCATGGCCTTCTGCATTTCGAGGCGCAGCTCGGCGGTGCCAGTCGAGCCCGAGGCGTTGCGGAAGCGATCGAAGCGCGCCAGGTGGGCTTCGGTCTGGGCGTCCTTCAGTTCCGGCTGCTTGGCGCCGGGCTTGAGGATCTCGGCGCAGCGCAGGGCCGCGGCGCGGCCGAACACCACCAGGTCGATCAGCGAGTTGGAGCCCAGGCGGTTGGCGCCGTGCACCGACACGCAGGCGGCCTCGCCGACGGCCATCAGGCCCGGGATGACCTGGTCGGGGTTGTCGCCGTTCTTGGTGACGACCTCGCCGTGATAGTTCGTCGGGATGCCGCCCATGTTGTAGTGGACGGTCGGCAGCACCGGGATCGGGGCCTTGGTCACGTCGACGCCGGCGAAGACCTTGGCGGTCTCCGAGATGCCCGGCAGGCGCTCGTGCAGGATCTTCGGATCCAGGTGATCCAGGTGCAGGAAGATGTGGTCCTTGTTCGGGCCCACGCCGCGGCCTTCGCGGATCTCGATGGTCATCGCGCGGCTGACCATGTCACGCGGCGCCAGGTCCTTCACCGACGGGGCGTAGCGCTCCATGAAGCGCTCGCCCTCGGAGTTGGTCAGGTAGCCGCCCTCGCCGCGGGCGCCTTCGGTGATCAGGCAGCCGGCGCCATAGATGCCGGTGGGGTGGAACTGCACGAACTCCATGTCCTGCAGCGGCAGGCCGGCGCGCAGCGCCATGGCGTTGCCGTCGCCCGTGCAGGTGTGGGCCGAGGTCGCCGAAAAGTAGGCGCGGCCGTAACCGCCGGTGGCGAGGATCACCATCTGGGCCTGGAAGCGGTGCAGGGTGCCGTCGTCGAGCTTCCACGCGGTCACGCCGCGGCAGACGCCGTCGTCCATGATCAGGTCGAGGGCGAAGTACTCGATGAAGAACTCGGTGTCGTGGGCCAGGGACTGGCCGTACATCGTGTGCAGCATGGCGTGACCGGTGCGGTCGGCCGCGGCGCAGGTGCGCTGGATCGGGCCTTCGCCGAAGTTCTTGGTCATGCCACCGAAGGCGCGCTGGTAGATCTTGCCGTCCGAGGTGCGCGAGAAGGGCACGCCCCAGTGCTCGAGCTCATAGACTGCCGCCGGAGCGTTGCGGGTCAGGTACTCGATGGCGTCCTGGTCACCCAGCCAGTCCGAACCCTTGACGGTGTCGAACATGTGCCAGCGCCAGTCGTCGTGGCTCATGTTGCCCAGCGAGGCCGAGATGCCGCCTTGCGCCGCCACGGTGTGGCTGCGGGTCGGGAACACCTTGGTGATGCAGGCGGTCTTCAGGCCGGCCTGGGCGGCGCCGAGCGCGGCGCGGAGACCCGAGCCGCCAGCGCCGACGACGACGACGTCGAACTTGTGGTCGATGAACTTGTAGGCCGACATCAATGGGCTCCGGTCACGGTCAGGGCCACCTTCAGGATCGCGAAGATCCCGACGGCGCCAGCCAGCACGCAGACGAACAGATTGCCGATCACCAGGGCCGACTTGCTCGTGAAGCGGTGGACATAGTCTTCGATCACCACCTGGACGGCGTTCGACAGGTGCACGAGCGCCGAGACCAGCAGCAGCAGCAGCAGCACGGCGTTCAGCGGCTGGCCGAGCCAGGCGGCGACGGTGTGCTGATCGGCGCCGATCAGCTTCAGGGCGCTGTAGACGCCCCACAGGCTCAGCGGCGCGAGAGCCAGGCCCGAGACGCGCTCGGTGATGAAGTGCGAGACGCCGTGGTGCGACGAACCCAGGCCGCGGGCGCGCGACAGCGGCGTGCGGAACTGGATGGGCTGGAAGATGTCGTTCTTGCTCATGATCAGAACGCTCCGTTCGCGCCGGCGATGACCCAGGTCACGATCGTCGCCACGACCGCGAAGGCGATCGCCATGGCGCCGGTCATGTCGGCGATGCGCGGCTGGAAACCCTTGCCCGTGTCCCAGAAGGTCTGGCGGATCGTGTAGGCGACATTGAAGAAGACCGCGAACGTCTCGCCCAGCAGCACCAGCTTGCCGATCGGCGAGCCCAGCAGGGCGACATAGCCCGCGTAGGCTTCCGGACCAGCGGCCAGGGCGGCGGCCCAACCGGCCAGGATCACGGCGCCGACCCACAGGCCCACCACGCAGGCGCGGTGCAGGATCGAGCAAGCCATCGTGATATGCCAACGCCACACTTGCAGGTGCGGCGACATCGGGCGCTGGGGCAGCCCCCGGCTCGTGTCGGTCATGGGAGGTCCAACCTCAATAGCCTTTGTGCGTTGCGGGACGCTTTTAAGCGTGGGGGCTTAGCTGTCAATTAAAGGCCGCCCTGTTGAGAAACGTTCGCAAACCCAACGACGATATCTTCGAGGAACCGCAAGGCTCAGCTTGCGTTTCTCGTGGTTGGGTACGGGGCGAGTGGCGTGTCAGATGACCAATCCGATCGATTTCCGCGAAATATTCGATCGCATCCCCTCACCCTACATGCTTCTCGACCGTGAGTACCGCTACGTCGCGGCCAACGCGGCCTATCTGGCCGCGGTGCAAAGGCGGTGGGAGGATCTGGACGGCGTCTATGTCTTCGACGCCTTCCCCTCCGAGGGCGAGAGCCGGGCCCGACTGGAAGCTTCGCTGGCCCAGGCCCGCAATTCGGGCGAGGTGAACGAGCTTCCGCTGATCCACTACGCGATCGAGCGGCCGGCCCACATGGGCGGCGGTTTCGAGGATCGCATCTGGAGCGCCACCCACACGCCGATCCCCGACGAGACCGGCGCGACCCGCTATATCCTGCAGCACACTCAGGACGTGACCGCGATCCAGCGCCTGAAGGAGGCCGCCTTCGGCTCCCGCTCGGCGACCATGCTGGGCGACGACGTGCTGCGGCGGGCCGAGACGGTCCAGTCGCAAAGCCGGGAGCTGCGCAACCTGTTCATGCAGGCGCCCAGCTTCATGGCCGTGCTGCGCGGCCCGGACCACGTCTTCGACCTGGCCAACAACGCCTACGCCCAGCTGGTCGGTCATCGCGAGGTCACCGGCCTGCCCGTGCGGATCGCCCTGCCGGAGGTGGTGGAGCAAGGTTTCATCGATCTCCTGGACCGCGTGCTCGCCAGCCGGGAGGCCTTCGTGGGTCGCCGGGTAAAGGTCGCCCTTCGGCGGGAGGTCGGCGCGCCGCTGGAGGAGCGTTATCTCGACTTCGTCTACCAGCCGATCATCGAGGCGGACGGAAGCGCCTCGGGCGTGTTCGTCGAGGGGATCGACATGACCGAGCAGGTCCAGGCCGACGAGCGCCAGCGCCTGCTGCTCGACGAGCTGAACCACCGCGTCAAGAACACCCTGGCCACGGTGCAGGCGATCGCCCAGCAGACCCTGCGCGGCGCCGAGGATCCCGCCGCCTTCGCCCAGGCTTTCGAGTCGCGCCTCCTCGCTCTGTCCCAGACCCACAACGCCCTGACCGACAGCCAGTGGGCCGGAGCCGGCCTGCGCCAGATCCTCGGACAGGAGCTCGGTCCCTACGGCGCCGAGCGGGTCGCGATGGAGGGGCCCGACGTCCATCTGCCCGCCCGCGTGGCCTTGGCGCTGGGCATGGTCTTCCACGAACTGGCGACGAACGCCGCCAAGTACGGGGCTCTGTCCACGGCCGGCCGGTTGCTGCTGACCTGGTCGGTGACCGATGACGACAGCCTCGCCTTCGAATGGCGCGAGACCGGCGGACCGCCCGCCGTCGGCCCCAAACGTCGCGGCTTCGGCTCGCGCCTGATCGAGCGCAGCATCGCCATCGAGCTGCGCGGACACATCGCCGCCGACTATGAAAAGGACGGGCTCGTGGTCCGGTTCGACGCGCCGCTGGCGCGCTATCTGGACTAGCGTCCGGCGAACACCGTCAGGGCCAGGTGCTGCAGCAGCATGATGGTCTTGGCGTCCTGGATGCGGCCGTCGCCGATCATCGCGAGCGCCTCGTCGATGGAGAGTTCCAGCACCTCGATTTCCTCGCCCTCATGCGCCAGCCCGCCGCCGGCGCTGACCCGCATCTCCGGCTCGTACGCCGCGACGAAGAAGTGGATCTTCTCGGTGACGACGCCCGGACTCATGAACGCCTCGAACACGAACTTGACGTCGTGCAGGCGGAAGCCGGTTTCCTCCTCGGCCTCGAGCCGGATGCGCTCCTCGGGGGAGGCATCATCGAGCAGCCCGGCCGCGGCCTCGATCAGCAGATCGTCATAGCCGTTGATGAAAGCCGGATAGCGGAACTGCTTGACCAGGATGACGCTGCGCTGCGCGAGGTTGTAGGGCAGAATCGCCGCCGCATTGCCGCGGTCGAACACGTCGCGGCTCTGCATCTGCCAGGAGCCGTCGTCGCGCCGCCACTCGAATTTCGTCGAGCTCAGCGTGCCGTAATGGTCGGAGAGCACGCGCTTCTCGTGCACGCGGATGCGGTCGGAGATGCTCATGGTGGACCTCTATTTCATGCCCGGCGTGGGGTCGCGGCCGTCGAGCCATTTCGAGAACACCACGCTGTCCTGAACGGCATAGTCGAGCTGTCCATAGAACGCCTGCACCTTGGTGTTGTCGCCGCGCACCAACAGCATCAGCTTGACGACGCCCCGCCCGCGCAGCCAGTCTTCGGCCGCCGCCATGATGGCGCGGCCATGATCGCGGCCGCGGTGCTCGGGATCGACGCTGACGTAGTAGACCCAGCCGCGATGGCCGTCATGGCCGACCATGACGGACGCCGCAATCGCGCCGCCGGCGCGGCCGACCAGGATGGTGGAGCTGTCACCGCGGCGGGCGAGGGCGATGTCGGCGGCGGGATCGTTCCACGGCCGCGTCAGGCCGCAGCGCTGCCACAGCGCGATGATGGCGGGCACGTCGGCATCGGTGATGTCGGAAATCGCGAGAGCGGGGGCACTGTCCATGGGAGCGTCGAGAGCCTAGAGCACCTTGCCGGGGTTCATGATCCCCAGCGGATCGAACTGCGCCTTGATCGCGCGCATCAGCGCGATTGCGGTCGGGTCCTTCACGTCGGGAAGCTCGTCGCGCTTGAGCACGCCGATGCCGTGCTCGGCCGAGATCGAGCCGCCCATCCGCAGCACGATCTCGAACACCACCGCATTGACCTCGTGCCAGCGCGCGAGATAGTCGGCGGTGTCGGCACCGACCGGCTGGCTGACATTGTAGTGGATGTTGCCGTCGCCGAGATGGCCGAACGGCACCGGGCGCGCGCCTGGCATCAGCTTCACCACGGCGGCGTTGGCTTCGGCAATGAAGGCCGGCACCGCGGCGACAGGCACCGAGATGTCGTGCTTGATCGAGCCGCCCTCCGGCTTCTGCGCCGCCGAGATGTCCTCGCGCAGCTTCCAGAACGCCGTGCGCTGGGCGAGGCTGTCGGCGATCGCGGCGTCATCGACGATGCCGTCTTCGAGGCCCTGTTCGAGGATCGTCTCGAGCGTCGCGCGCGCATCGTCGCGCGACGACGACAGCTCCATCAGCACGAACCAGGGATGCTGGCCGGCCAGCGGCGCGCGGTTGCCGGCGGCGTTGCGGATCGAGAAGTCGAGCGCGATCGCGGCGATCAGCTCGAAGCTGGTCAGGTTGCCCGCAGCCTCGCGCTGCGCAATGGCGAGCAGCTTCAGCGCATCCTCCGGCGACTTCAGTCCGACGAACGTGGTCTCGATCGCGCGCGGCTTCGGGAACAGCTTCAGGCTCGCGGCGGTGATGATGCCGAGCGTGCCCTCGGCGCCGATGAACAGGTTGCGCAGGTCGTAGCCGGTGTTGTCCTTCTTCAGCTTCGACAGCGCATTGAGTACCCGCCCGTCGGCCAGCACCACCTCGACCCCGAGCGCCATCTCGCGCGCGACGCCGTAGGCGAGGGCGGCGGTGCCGCCGGCATTGGTGGAGAGATTGCCGCCGATGGTGCAACTGCCCTCGGCGCCGAGCGACAGCGGGAACAGGCGGTCGACCTCGGCCGCCCTCTGCTGCGCGACCTGCAGCACCACGCCGGCCTCGGCGATCATGGTGTTGGAGGCGGTGTCGACCTCGCGAATTCTGTCCATGCGCTTCAGCGAGACGACCACCTCGCCATTATGCGGGGTCTGGCCGCCGACGAGGCCGGTGTTGCCGCCCTGCGGCACCAGCGCGATGCGATGTTCGCTGGCGAGCTTGCAGATCGCTGCCACTTCAGCGGTCGAGCCTGGACGCAGCACCAGCGGCGAGCGGCCGTGGAACAGATTGCGCTCCTCGGTGATGTAGGGCGCGACGTCGGTTTCCGCGGTCAGCGCCTGGCGCTCGCCGACGATGGCGGCGAATTGCGCAATCAGATCGGACGGCAGCGGCGGAAAGGCAGGCTGGCTGATGTTCATGGTCGGTCGCTTCCAGTGTTATCTCGGCGCGGCGGCGCGGCGCAGCCGGTCGTTGATGGCCTCGCCCAGTCCGTCGTTCGGGATCGGCATCACGGCGATGCTGCGCGCACCACTCGCATCGAGGCTGCGAAGATAGCCGAAAAGATGCGTTGCCGCCTCTGCCGGATCGCCCGTTGGCGACAGGTTCAGGATC
>CAKZJK010000275.1 GCA_936942565.1 uncultured Caulobacter sp.
AGGCCCGGCGGCGGCACGCCGTTCGGAAAGCCCTGGAAGTGCGACGACAGATAGGCCTCCACGGCACCGCCGAGATTGTCGATCGAGGTCGGCGCGTTGGAGCCGGTGGTGACCGCCGGCGGCGCCAGCACCATCACCGTGGCGAAACTGATCGCGCAGATCGCGGCGAAGGCCGCGGCGGCCAGGACCGGTCCCAGCTTCTGGGCGCGGGTCTTGGGCCGCAGCAAAGCGCGGACATAGGCGACGGCGACAGGGTCCAGGGCGGAATCACGCGGGTCCATCCCCATATGATGCTCCAGACCGTGTCCGCTGTAACCGTAACTGAAAGCCGCAGGCGAAATTGGCGCTACACATTGCGCAAGCTCAGGCTAGAACCGCACTTCGAAAGGCGGCGTCATGATCCTCGTCATCGATAACTACGACAGCTTCACCTACAACCTCGTCCACTATCTGAACGAGCTTGGCGCGGAGACCGAGGTCTTCCGCAACGACGCCCTGACGGTGCAGGAGGCCCTGGGCCTCAAGCCCGCCGCGGTTTTGCTGTCGCCGGGCCCCAAGGCGCCGGACCAGGCGGGCATCTGCCTGCCGCTGCTGCGCGCCGCGCCCGAGGATCTGCCGATCCTGGGCGTCTGCCTGGGCCACCAGGCCATCGGCCAGGCCTATGGCGGCGAGGTGATCCGCGCCAAGCAGGTCATGCACGGCAAGGTCAGCAAGGTCCGCCACAACGACAAGGGCATCTTCAAGGGCCTGCCCAACCCGTTCACCGCCACCCGCTACCACAGCCTGGCCGTCCGCCAGGAAGACCTGCCGCCCGAGCTGGAGGTCACCGCCTGGACCGACGACGGCGAGATCATGGGCGTGCAGCACAAGACCCGCCCTGTCTTCGGCGTCCAGTTCCATCCGGAATCGATCGCCACCGAGGGCGGCCATCAGATGCTGGCCAACTTCATGGATATGGCGGGCGTCAAGCGCGACGCGGCGGTCTGGGTCTAGGTCCGTTTCCATGTCCGACGCTTTCAAGCCCCTGCTGGCCAAGCTGGCCGACGGCCAGACCCTGGGCGACGAGGACGCCGAGGTGTTCTTCGCCGCCTGCCTGCGCGGCGAGCCAACCCCGGCCCAGGTCGCCGCCGCCGTGACCGCCATGCGCCTGCGCGGCGAGACCGTGGGCGAGATCGCCGCCTGCGCCCGCGCCATGCGCCGCGCCGCCGTGCATCTTGAGCACCCGTACGACGTCATCGACGTCTGCGGCACCGGCGGCGACGGCCTGCACACGCTGAACATCTCGACCGCCGTGGGCTTCGTCGCCGCCGGCGGGGGCCTCAAGGTCGCCAAGCACGGCAACCGCGCCATCACCTCGAAGTCGGGCACCGCCGACGTGCTCACGGCCCTAGGCGTCAACATCGACGCGACGCGCGCCCAGCAGCGGCGGGCGCTGGACGAGGCTGGCATCTGCTTCCTGTTCGCTCAGGCCCACCACGGCGCCATGCGGCACGTCTCGCCGATCCGCCAGGAGCTGGGTTTCCGGACCATCTTCAACCTCCTGGGCCCGCTGACCAATCCGGCGGGCGCCAAGCGACAGGTGGTGGGCGTCTCGGCGCCGCGCTTCGTCGAGCCGATCGCCAAGGCGCTTGGCGCCCTGGGCGCCGAGCGCGCCTGGTCGGTGCACGGCTCGGGGCTGGACGAGCTGACCACCACCGGCGAGACCGAGGTCGCCGAATGGCGCGACGGCCGCATGCATCTGTTCACGATCACGCCGGAGGCCGTCGGCTTGCCACGCGCGGCGCTGTCCGACATCACCGGCGGCGATCCCGCCTTCAACGCCGCCGCCCTGACCCGCCTGTTCGACGGCGAGAAGGGCCCCTATCGCGACATCGTGCTGCTGAACGCCGCCGCCGCCTTCCTGGTGGCCGACAAGGTCGAGACCCTGGTCGAGGGCATCGAACTGGCCGCCGAGGTCATCGACGAGGGCCGCGCTCGCGCCGCCTTGGACGGCCTGGTGGCCGCTACGAATACGGAAGTCCCCGCGTGACCGATATCCTGGCCAAGATCGCCGCCTACAAGCGCGAGGACGTCGCCGGCCGCAAGGCCGCGCGCTCGCAAGCCGATGTCGACGCCGCCGCCAAGACCGCCTCGGCCCCGCGCGGCTTCAAGGCGGCTCTGGGGGCCAAGCACGCGCCCGGCCAGCTATCGCTGATCGCCGAGATCAAGAAAGCCTCGCCGTCCAAGGGCCTGATCCGCGAGGACTTCGATCCGCCGGTGCTGGCCAAGGCCTATGAGGCCGGCGGCGCGGCCTGTCTGTCGGTGCTGACCGATGGTCCCAGCTTCCAAGGCGCGGACGAATACCTGGTGGCCGCCCGCGCGGCGACCGCCCTGCCCTGCATCCGCAAGGACTTTCTGGTCGACCCCTGGCAAGTGGCCGAGAGCCGCGCGCTCGGCGCCGACGCGATCCTGGTGATCCTGGCGATGATCGACGACGTCCTAGCCGCCGAGCTGATGTCCGAGGCCAAGCGCCTGGGCATGGACGCCCTTGTCGAGGTCCACGACGAGGCCGAGATGGCCCGCGCCGGCGCGCTGGGCTCGGACCTGGTGGGTATCAACAACCGCGACCTGAAGAGCTTCGTCGTCGATCTGGCGGTGACCGAGCGCCTGTCGGCCCTGGCTCCCAAGGACGCCCTGCTTGTCACCGAGAGCGGCATCTTCACCCATGCCGACGTTGTTCGGATGGAGGCGACCGGCGCCAAGGCCATGCTGGTCGGCGAGAGCCTCATGCGACACCCTGACGTTACGGCCGCCACGCGAACCCTGATAGGCTGAGCGCGAGCTCCACGAAGGCTCGGTCCGGAAAGACGGCATGAATCTGCTCGCCCGCGTGGTGAAATGGGCTCTCTCGGCGCACTTCAAGCTCCGGGGCTGGCGTGTGGAGGGCTCCCCGCCGGCGACGCGGAAGTTCGTCATCATCGCCGCCCCGCACACCAGCAACTGGGATTTCGTCTACTTCGTCGGCGCGGCGGACGCCCTGGACCTGAAGCTGAGCTTCATCGGCAAGGCGTCGCTGTTCAAGCCGCCGTTCGACCAGATGATGCGCGACCTGGGTGGGATTCCCTTGGACCGCGAGCGCTCCAAGGACATGGTCAGGGCCATGGTCGAGGAATTCGCGCGCCGCGACGAATTCATGCTGACGATCGCCCCCGAGGGAACGCGCGGCAAGGCGCGCGAGTGGAAGACCGGTTTCTACCACATCGCCAAAGGCGCCGGCGTGCCGATGGTGCTGGGCCTCATGGACTATCGGCGCAAGGTGGTGGGTCTAGGCCCCGCGATCTATCCGACGGGCGACTATGAAGCCGACATGCGTCGGATCATGAGCTTCTACGAAAGCTGCACGCCGAAGTTCCCACAGTTCGCCACGCGCTTTGAAGACCTGGTTGATTCGGTCCACTCGGCGTCGGAACAGCGCTGAAATACCCGGAATTCCTGGCCTGAACACAGCGGGAACAGCGTCAACTTGACATTAAGGAAGAACGCCTAGAGAACATTCTCCAAGGTTTGCGGTTTGTTCCGCGCTCCAGCCGAGGTCGCTATGCTCACGCGCAAGCAGCACGAACTGCTGATGTTCATCCACGAGCGGATCAAGGAGACCGGCGTCTCCCCGTCCTTCGACGAGATGAAGGAGGCGCTGGACCTCGCCTCCAAGTCCGGCATTCACCGCCTGATCACCGCGCTGGAAGAGCGCGGCTTCATCCGGCGCCTGGCCCATCGGGCCCGCGCGCTGGAGGTGGTGAAGCTGCCGCAGCAGGCCACGACCGCCGCGCCGCCCAAGGGCCGCGGCTCCTTCCGTCCGCAGGTGTTCGAAGGCGGCGGCGCCCCGCCCGCCTCGGCCCCCGCCCCGTCCGCCAACGACAGCCGCGAGCTGCCGATCCTGGGTCGCATCGCCGCCGGCACGCCGATCGACGCTATCCAGCACGAGCGCGAACGCCTGCCGGTGCCGGAAGCCATGCTGGGCAGCGGCGAGCACTATGTTCTCGAGGTGCAGGGCGACTCGATGATCGAGGCCGGCATTCTCGATGGCGACTATGTGATCATCAAGAAGGGCGACACCGCCACCTCGGGCGAGATCGTCGTGGCCCTGGTCGGCGAGGAGGCCACCCTCAAGCGCCTGCGCAAGAAGGGCGGATCGATCGCCTTGGAAGCGGCCAATCCGAAGTACGAAACCCGCATCTTCGGCCCTGACCAGGTCGAGGTGCAGGGCAAGCTCGTCGGTCTGATCCGCCGGTATCACTAGGATACTGGGGCTCCGCCAAAGCGGGGCGACCTCCGCGAATTGGCCCCGACCTCAGGCGAGGATCGGGGCCTTTTCGTATCGGGGTCGGCGCTAGAGCCGCCCCTCCTCCGCCAGGCGTTTGGCGGCGGCGTCGAAACCCTTCCAGGCGGCGGCGGCCAGCGCGCCGCCCGTGCTGACCCGGCGCACGCCCAAGGCGGCTGCGCTCTGGACCGTCATGTCGGGTCCCCAAAGCAGGACATTGACCGGCTTGGGCGCGACGGCCTGGACAACGGCCTTGATCTCTTCCGGATCGGTGACCGCCGGCGCGTAAAGGCAGTCGGCGCCGGCCTCGGCATAGGCCTTGAGACGTTCGAGGATCTGGTCGAGATCGCGTACGCCTCGCAGATATCCCTCGGCGCGGCCAACGAGGATCACATCCTGTCCCGAGGCGTCGATCGCCCGCCGCGCCGCCTTCAGGCGCTCGATGGCCGTTGGGAGGTCGTAGAGGCCCGAGCCGGACCAATCCTCGATCGAGAGGCCCGCGACGCCGACGTCGATCGCCAGCGCCACGGCCTCCGCCACGCCTTCGGCCGTATCGGAAAAGCCGTTCTCGAAGTCGGCGTTCACCGGCAGATCGGTCGCGGCGCACAGCAGGCGCAGGTGGGCGATCACCTCGTCGCGGGTGATCTGCCCGTCGTCCTTGCCCATCGACCAGGCGGCCCCGGCGCTGGTCGAGGCCAAGGCCTTGAAACCCAGCTTCTCCAGCCGCCGCGCGCTCCCAGCGTCCCACGGATTGGGCAGGGCGAAGCAGCCCTCGGCGTGCAGGGCGCGGAACGCCGCGCGGCGGGCGGCGAAGGGGTTGGACATGGCGAGACCTCCGGACTTGAACGCTTCCCAGAAAACGCTTCCCAGGACACCTAGCGACCTTCGACGTCATCCTATGTCAGCAGACGGCTCCAAGGACGATCGCCGCGCAAGGGCTGGGCCCAAACGATCCGCCAGCCATCCGGTCGATGGTAGAGCTCGGCCGCGCCGCCACGCGCGAAATCCTCGGCGGTCAGCAGGACGGTGTCGGCGCAAAGCGGTGGGATGCGTTCGGGCGCGGCGGCTCGGATCACCACCACTTCGCTATTCACGCACAGGCCCGACAGGGTCCCTGCGTCGGGGGTTTGGCGGCTCCAGGCCAGCGAGAGAAGCACTGGCGCGCCGAGCGCCGGCGCGCACACGCGCTTGTCGCAGGCATAGAGGCTCCAGGTCGCGGGCGTCAGGCCTCGCCGGCGGGCCCACAGCTCCGCGCCGAACCGCTTGGCGTCCGTGCGCAGCAGCACGGCCGCGTCGCCCGATCGCACGGCGGCCGTCGCCCCGTCGGCCGCGATCCAGGCGTCCGGCGGCATGGGTCTTGGCCACAGGGCGACCGCCAGGGCCATCGGCGCGCCGACCCAGCGCAGCCACCCCTTCCAAAGGCACAGGAGCATCAAGCCCAGGAACGCGATCACCAGCACCTGCGGCGGCGCGCTGGCGACGATCCGTTGCGCGCCATGGGCGTCGGCGAAACCGTTGGCGACGCCGATCATCGCGTCGACGCCCCAGCCCGCCACGGCCAGGAACGGCGCGCCTAGTCCGAACGGCTCCAGCAGCGTGCCAATCGCCAGGAACGGCATGATCACGAACGAGGACAGCGGCGCGACCGCCAGGTTCGCCGGCAGCCCCCAAACGGCGACGCGGTTGAAGTGCTGCATGGCGAACGGCGCGGTGGCGAGGCCGGCGACAAGGCTGGCGGCGACGCTGGCGGCCAGCCAGGTGATCCCGGCCTGGGGCCAACGGATCCACCAGGGCGTCGAGATCTCCTTGACCGGACGCGGCCAGCCTTCGGCCAGGGCCACCAGGGCGGCGGTCGCCGCGAAGGACATCTGGAACCCCGGCTCGCCCGCGGTCTCCGGCTTCAGCGCCAGGATCAGCAGAGCCGCCACCGCCAGACCGTGCAGGGTGATGGCGCGGCGATCGAACAGGATGGCGAGGAAGGCGACGCTGGCCGTGATCGCCGCCCGCTCGGCCGGCGGCGGCGCGCCGGAGATCACTAGATAGCCCAGCACCGCGATCAGGCCCGCGCCGGCGGCGATCTTCTTGCCCGGCGCGCGCAAGGCCAGCCACGGCCAGGCGGCGACGCCCAGCCGCGCGGCGCCGAACACGAAGCCGCCGACGATGGCCATGTGCAGGCCCGAGATCGACAGGATATGCGCCAGACCCGAAGCCCGCATCGCGTCGGTCTGCTCCTGGGTGATCCAGGCTTCGTGTCCCGTCACCATGGCGGCGCCGATGCCGCCGCTGGTCGGCCCCATGCGGGCCAGGATCCGTTGCGCCAGACTCCAGCGAAACGCGTTGACCGCCATTACCAAGCGCAGACGCAACGGCGGCGGCTCCAGGTTGGCCTGCCCCACCTCGCCGATCACGAAGCCAACGCCCCCGATCGAATCGAACCAGGCGTCGCGCGCGAAGTCGTAAGAGCCCGGCGCGGCTGGCGGCGGCGGCTGCCCCAGCATGGCCTTGAGCCTGATCGCCTGGCCTGGAGCCGGCGTCTCGTTCTCGCCGATCGTCACGCGGATGCGTCTGGGCGTCCGCTCCGGCGGGAGGCCCGAGATGGAGACCGGCGCGATCAGCACTCGCGGTCCGCCCGCGCCGGGGCTGACCACATCGACGACGAACCCGTCCACGCGTCGGACGACTCGTTCTCCGGCCATGATCGGCGCGGCGACCCGATCACTGCGGACCTTGGCGGCCAAGGCGCCCGCCGCGCCGAACGCGGTCAGACTCGCCAGGGCGACGACCAGGGCCGACGCGCCCCGCCGCCGCAGGGTCCACCACGTCGCCGTGAGCGCGAAGGCGATGGCGGCGAGGCTCCACAAGGACGGTTCCCGCCCGGCCTCCAGATAGGCCGCCGCGCCCAACCCAAAGGCGACCGGCGCCCAGAGGAAGGCCCTGGCCTCGTTGTCGCGCAGTTCCGCCAGGCCGAGCGCGGCAAGCGCGCGGGCGGACGGCCGTCTAGACGCCGCCGCCCGCGGGATATCGACAGCTTCCGCGCCTAACATGCGGAAACCACGGGATTTTTGACAACTTGGCCAACTTCGCCGCACCGCGCGAAACCGCTAGGCCTCGCGGGAACCGCCATGCTAAGACGCGCCGCCCAAGCCGCTTCGCGGCTCGCGTTTTTCGACGCCGCTCCGGCGTCCAGCCTTGCAGCCTTGAAGTCCATGTCGAACCCCTCACCTACTGGCCCATCCCCGACGGGCGTCGTCACGCGCTTCGCCCCCTCGCCGACCGGTTTCCTGCATATCGGCGGCGCCCGTACGGCGCTGTTCAACTGGTTATATGCACGCCATACGGGAGGGAAGTTCCTTGTTCGCGTCGAGGACACCGATCGTGAGCGCTCGACCGAGGCCGCGGTCGCGGCGATCTTCGAGGGCCTGGACTGGTTGGGCCTGAAATCAGACGACGAGGTGATCTTCCAGCACACCCGCGCGCCGCGCCATGTCGAGGTCGTGCACGAGCTGCTGGCCAAGGGCCGCGCCTATCGCTGCTGGATGACGGTCGAAGAGCTGGAAGTCGCTCGCGAGAAGGCCCGCGCCGAGGGCAAGGCGATCCGCTCGCCGTGGCGCGACGCGCCCGAGGGCGATCTGTCGATCCCGCACGTGATCCGCTTCAAGGGCCCGCTGGACGGCGAGACCCTGGTCAACGACCTGGTCAAGGGCCCGGTGACCTTCCGCAACATCGAGCTGGACGACCTCGTGCTGCTGCGCGCGGACGGCGCCCCGACCTACAACCTCGCCGTGGTCGTCGATGACCACGACATGGGCGTCACCCACGTGATCCGGGGCGACGACCACCTGAACAACGCCGCCCGCCAGACCCTGATCTATCAGGCGATGGACTGGGCCGTGCCGGCCTTCGCGCACATCCCGCTGATCCATGGCCCGGACGGCGCCAAGCTCTCCAAGCGCCACGGCGCCCAAGCCGTGGGCGAGTTCGCCGACCTCGGCTACATCGCCGAGGGCATGCGTAACTACCTGGCGCGCCTGGGCTGGGGCCATGGCGACGACGAGGTCTTCAACGACGAGCAGGCGATCAGCTGGTTCGACGTCAAGGATGTGGTCAAAGCGCCCGCGCGTCTGGACTGGGCCAAGCTGAACCACATCAACGCCCAGCACTTGCGCAAGGCCGACGACGCCCGCCTGACGGACTTGGCCATGGCCGCCGCGGTGAAGCGCGACGAGCCCCTGCCCGCCGACGCCCGCGAGCGCATCGCGCGCACGGTTCCAGAAGTGAAGGAAGGCGCCAAGACCATCCTGGAGCTGGTGGATCACTGTGCGTTCGCACTGAAATCCCGCCCGCTGACCCTGGACGAAAAGACGCAGAAGCAGCTGACGGATGAAACCGTCGAGCGCCTCAAGCGCCTGCGCGAACAACTGGCCGCCGCGCCGGCCTTCGACGCCGCCACGTTGGAGACCGTGTTGAAATCGTTCGCGGAATCGGAAGGCGTCGGCTTTGGCAAGTTCGGTCCCGCCCTGCGTGGCGTCCTGACGGGCGGCGCGCAAGCTCCGGATCTGAACAAGACGATGGCCGCGCTCTCCCGCGAAGAGAGCTTGGGGCGCCTTGACGACGCCCTGGCGCCGCGCGCATGAGGCGCTATAACGCACCCGCGAAAACGAAAGTTGGACTGCCCATTCCATTTATGAAGGGGGCCAATTTATGAAGGGGTCTAAGTATGACCGATAAAGCCACGCTGACGATCGGCGACAAGAGCTACGACCTGCCGATCCTCAAGGGCAGCACGGGTCCGGACGTTCTCGACATCCGGAAAGTCTACGCCGAAAGCGACCACTTCACCTTCGATCCGGGCTTCACCTCGACGGCGTCTTGCGAAAGCAAGATCACCTATATCGACGGCGACGCCGGCATTTTGCTGCATCGCGGCTATCCGATCGACCAGCTGGCCGAGAAGTCGACCTTCCTCGAGGTCTGCCACCTGCTGCTGAACGGCGAACTGCCCACGGCGGACGAATTCGCCAAGTTCGAGCGCAACATCACCTACCACACGATGCTGCACGCCCAGTTCGACCGGTTCTTCGAGGGCTTCCGTCGCGACGCCCACCCGATGGCCGTGATGACCGGCGCTGTCGGCGCCCTCTCGGCCTTCTACGCCGACAGCATCAATGTCGACGACGCCCGTGAGCGCGAGATCAGCGCTCATCGCCTCATCGCCAAGATGCCGACGATCGCCGCTCGGGCCTACAAGTACACGGTCGGCCAGCCGTTCGTGTCGCCGCGCAACGACCTGTCGTACTCGGAAAACTTCCTGCGCATGTGCTTCGCCGTGCCGGCCGAGGACTGGAAGCCGAACCCGGTGCTGACCCGCGCCATGGATCGGATCTTCATCCTGCACGCCGACCACGAGCAGAACGCCTCGACCTCGACCGTCCGCCTGGCCGGCTCGTCGGGCGCGCACCCGTTCGCCTGCATCGCCGCCGGCATCGCCTGCCTTTGGGGCCCGTCGCACGGCGGCGCCAACCAGGAAGCCCTCGAGATGCTGGAGACCATTGGCTCGGTCGACAACATCAAGGACTACGTCCAGGGCGTGAAGGACAAGAAGTACAAGCTGATGGGCTTCGGCCACCGCGTGTACAAGAACTTCGACCCGCGCGCGAAGGTCATGCAGAAGACCGCGCACGAAGTGCTGGCGGAGCTGGGCCACAACAACGACCCGCTGCTGCAGGTCGCCCAGGAGCTGGAAAAGGTCGCACTGAACGACCCGTACTTCGTCGACCGCAAGCTGTACCCGAACATCGACTTCTATTCGGGCATCACCCTGCGCGCGATGGGCTTCCCGACCAACATGTTCACCGTGCTGTTCGCCCTGGCCCGCACCGTCGGCTGGATCAGCCAGTGGAAGGAGATGTTCGAGGACCCGACCCGCAAGATCGGTCGTCCGCGTCAGCTCTACACCGGCGCCACGCAGCGCGATTACGTCCCCGTTGAAAAGCGCTAAGCGCTTTTCAACAAAGAAGGATGTCCGAAAAGCGCTAGGCGTTTCGTCCAGGATCAAGGATCAGGCCCCGCTTCGGCGGGGCCTTTTTCGTTCTAGGGCTTGAGTAGGAAGCCCAGGACCTCGGCGACGGCGCGATAGAGGTTTTCCGGGATTTCCTCGTCGATCTCGATCGTCGAGAGGGCCTGGGCGAGAACGGGATCCTCCTCGATCGGCACGCCGTGCTCGCGCGCCGTCTCGATGATCTTCTCGCCGACCCAGCCCTGGCCCGAGGCGACGACCTTGGGCGCGCTCGGGTCGTCATGCAGCAGGGCGACGGCGATACGCGGACGCGCCGAAGGTCCGGTGATGCCGCTCATGAGGCCTGGTCCACGAAGTGGCCAAGCGCGCTGGCGTCCTTCACCGGAGGAAGACCAGAGTGGATGGCGACCTCTGGCGCGAGCTCGGCCTGCCGCAGCGCCGCGCCAAGGGCCTCCTCGCCCGCGCGGAGGCGCGCGATGGTCTCCGCGCGCTCGGCCCAGAGCGAAACCCGCGCGCGGGTCCCGGTCAGGGTCACCAGGGCGTGCACCGGCCCCAAGGGCTCGACGTCGATCGAGAACCGCGCGCGGTAGGTCCGCTCGACGGGACCGACCATAGCCCCGCCCGCGCCGCCGCCGTCCCGCGAGATCTCGAACTGCGCCACGGCCACGCCTTGCGACGTCATGAACGGAATGTCGAGGTTCACGCGCGCGGGCTGCGGTCGCGCCTCGCCCGTCTCCGGATCGTGGTGCACTTCGCGGAGCGAGGCGATCTGCATCAAGTCCTGGCGCGCGAGCGCCGCGCTGGCGCCC
>CAKZJK010000276.1 GCA_936942565.1 uncultured Caulobacter sp.
AGGTTGCGCAGAACCCGAAGATCCGGACAGGTCACCGCGGGAGACGCCGCCAAGTCGCCCAGGTTGTTGCCGGCCAGCCAAGTGTCGACCATGGGCCGGTCCAGGCTGTAGGACAGCACCGGCTCGCGCCTGAGACCTTCATTCAAGCTGGATGCGGACAGAATGCGCTCGGCCACGGCCGGAGCCGCCACCGCCCGCAGCGCCTCCTCGCGAATGACCTCGGAGCGCAGACGACTATCGGTGATCGGATAGGCCGAAACGCCCAGATCGAAGTTTCCCTCGATCAGCATCTGCTGCACCACGTCTCGGTTCGCGGGCTGGAGTCTGATGCGGATGCCCGCCTCCACCAGGGCGGGCAGATGCTGGGTCACCACTTCGCCAATGAAATCGGCGTGGCCAAGAATGCGAACCGCCCCGGTAAGCTCGGATGATCGCGCCCTGGCCTCCGCGAGCGCTTCTTCGGCGCGGTCCAGGTGGTCGGCCAGATCAGCCGCCAGTTCGTCCGCCGCGAGCGTGGGCCGCACCCCCCGCGCCAGTCGCTCAAAGAGCTGCCGACCGAGCGCCACCTCGAGGCCGGCGATGTGCTGTGAGACGTTCGATTGGGTCAGGTTGAGGCTTCGGGCGGCGCTGGACAGCGACCGTAACCGATAGACTTCAACGAAGGTTCGCAGCCGAGGAAGGGACATCGACAACCCATCATATTTTTGATGGCAGAGAGCAAGCGCGTTGTGAGTCAAGGCGCGTGCTCAGGCCTACAAGGGCGGCCATGCCGCTCCGCCGCAACGCCGAGCGCGACCAGACCAAGGGATCACGCCATGCTGACGAAGACGCTCTATCAAACCTCGGCCACCGCCAACGGCGGGCGCGACGGCCGTGTCCAAACCGCCGATGGGTCCTTGAACGTCTGGCTCGACCTGCCTGTGGAACTGGGCGGCAAGGGGCATGGCAACAACCCCGAACAATTGTTCGCCGCCGGCTATGCCGCCTGCTTCCTGTCCGCCCTCAAGACTGTCGCGAGCGCCCAGAAGGTGCGCGTGCCGGCCGAAGCGACCGTTTCGGCCACCGTCGGTATCGGCCCGCGCGCCGAGGGCGGATTTGGCATCTCAGCGGCGCTGACGATCAGCCTTCCCGAGCTGGAGCGTGAAGAGGCCCAGGCGCTGATCGAGGCCGCCCATGCGACCTGCCCCTATTCCAACGCGCTGCGCGGCAATGTCGACGTCGCCCTGACCCAGGCCTGAACCGGCGGCCGCGCCTTTACCAAGGATCCTCCCATGACCGATACAAGCACCGCCCAAGACCTGCAGGCCATCTTGCAGACCATGAAGAGGGCTCAACGCGCCGCCGGTCCGGCCAGCGCCGATCTGCGCCACGATCGACTGACGCGCGCCGCGGCTCTGCTGCAAGACAATCGCGACGCCCTGGCTCGCGCCATGAGCGACGACTTTGGCCATCGCGCCGTCTATCACTCTCTGACGGCTGATATCGCCACCACGGTCGCCGCCCTTCGCTACAGCGCCGAACACGTCGCCGAATGGATGGTCCGTGAGGACGTCGCCACCGCAGACAGCGCGGTGAAGGCCTGGATCGAGCCGCAGCCGCTGGGCGTCGTGGGCATCGTCTCGCCTTGGAACTTCCCGCTCAACCTGGCCTTCTCGCCGCTGGCCGGCGTGTTCGCCGCCGGCAACACCGCGCTGATCAAGCCCTCGGAACTGACGCCTCGCACCTCGGATCTGCTCGGCGAGTTGGTTGGCACGCTTTTCGACGCCGATGAATTGGGCGTCGTGATCGGCGGGCCGGACGTGGCCCAGGCCTTCACCGCCCTGCCCTTCGATCATCTGGTCTTCACCGGCAGCGGTAATGTCGGGCGCCAGGTCATGCGCGCCGCCGCGGCGAACCTCGTGCCCGTGACGCTGGAACTGGGCGGCAAGTCTCCCGTGGTCATCGACGAAGGCTTCGACGTCGCGATCGCCGCGGAACGCACCCTGACGGTGAAGACGTTCAACGCCGGGCAGATCTGCCTGTCGCCCGACTATGTCATGCTGCCCGAAGGGGCCCAGGACGCGTTCGTCTCGGCGGCGCGCGCGTTCATCGCGGGCGCCTTTCCGTCGATCCAGAGCAATGACGACTACACGTCTGTCGTCTCCGATCGGCATTTTGCCCGTCTGGTCGGGTTGATCGATGACGCCAAGGCCAAGGGCGCTTCGGTGGTCTCGCTAGCCCCGGCTGGAGAGCCCGCCCACAACGCCGAGACGCGCAAGATGGCGCCCGTGCTGCTGCTGGGAGTCGATCAGACCATGCAGGTGATGCAGGAGGAGATCTTCGGCCCGATCCTGCCCGTCATGACGACCTCGGGTCTGGATCAGGCCATCGACCACATCAACGACCATGATCGCCCCTTGGCCGCCTATCTGTTCACCGACAGCCAGGCCTCCGTCGAACGGGTCTCGGCCCAGGTGACCTCGGGCGCGCTGATCGTGAACGACATCATGCTGCACGCCAGCATGGACGCCTTGCCTTTCGGCGGCGTCGGCGCGTCGGGCATGGGAGCCTATCACGGCGTCCACGGCTTCCGCCGCTTCAGTCACCTAAGGCCGGTCGTGCATCAGGGCCAGGCGGGGACGAGCGGCATGCGGCTACGGGCGCCCTACGCTCAGAAGCAAGCCGCGCTTGAAGAAGCGCTCGCCGCGCGCCGCTGAAGCCGGCCGCCGTTTTCAAACCACCCCACCACGAACCCGCCCTCGGGGGCGGACCGAAATTGGAGAAAAGACATGAAAGTCCTGATGGTCCTGACCAGCCACGACACCCTCGGCGATACGGGCAAGAAGACCGGCTTCTGGCTCGAAGAGTTCGCCGCGCCCTACTACACATTCCTGGACGCGGGCGCGCAGATCACGGTGGCCTCGCCCGCCGGCGGCCAGCCTCCGCTGGACCCCAAGAGCGACCTGCCCGACTTCCAGACCGAGCTGACCCATCGCTTCAAGGCCGATCCGGCGGCGCAGGCCGTCCTGGCCAACACCATCAAGCTGGACAGCATTCGCCAGGAAGACTTCGACACCGTCTTCTATCCCGGCGGCCACGGCCCCCTCTGGGACCTGGCCGAGAGCCCGGTCTCCATCGCCCTGATCGAAAGCTTCGAGCGCGCGGGCAAGCCGATCGGCTTTGTCTGTCACGCCCCCGGCGTTCTGCGCCATGTGAAGGCCGGCAATGGCGACCCGATCGTCAAGGGCCGCGCGGTCACCGGCTTCACCAACGGCGAGGAAGCCGCCGTCGAGCTCACCGACGTCGTGCCGTTCCTGATCGAGGACGAGTTCATCGCCCAGGGCGCGGACTACCGCAAAGGTCCAGACTGGGCGCCCTTCATCGTCGAGGATGGCAAGCTGGTCACCGGCCAGAACCCCGCCAGCAGCGAAGGCGTCGCCAAGGCGCTGATCAAGCAGCTCGGCTGATCCCGACTCCCAAGGCGGCATCGAGCCGCCTTGGGCCTCTCAATCTGAAAACGAGCCCACCATGAGCAGCAACCTCTCCAACGACATCCACACCGCGCTGAACGGCCTCATCAATCAGTTCTGGGCCGGGCTAATCCAGCACCGCAGCCACGTGACCATCTTGAGGGCGCTCGGCTATGACAAGCTGGCCAAGGACATGCAGCAACGCATCCTGGACGAGCCAGAGACCATCGAGGCCCTGCAGAAGCGCCTTCTGGAGCTCGATGGTCAGATCGCTTTCCAAGCCTATGCGCCAATGCTTGGACAGGATGTTCGCGGCATCCTGGGCAATGACCTGCAGCTACAGGAACAGGGCCTTCCCGTACTCGCCGAGGCGGCGCGATTGGCGGCCGAACGGTCTGACACCGCCACGCGCAGGCTGATCGAGGACATCATCGTCGACGAAGAGGCCCACCTCAACTGGCTCAAGGACGAGGTCAGTCTGCTGGAACGGTTGGGGGATCCCCTCTACCTGGCCCGATCAGCGGGATGATCTCGCCGCGCGCGGCGGATCCTGGCGCCCTGGCTTTTCCGGGATCGTCTTCAACATCGAGTCGAAAGCCTCGATCTAGTTGAGTGGCGGTAGCAAGGCTACGCCGCGAGCAAGCGCCGCCCCCGCAAACACCGCCTAGGCGTCAGGCCGGGGCCTGCGCCAACGTCGCGATGGCCACCGCCCGCAAGCAGACTTTCCCAAAGGCAGGGATGAGTCAGGTTCCCCGTTCCCGGCGGCGGTCTCGCGCCTGACCTCACCGTGCCCAAAAGCGGACCTCCCCAAGGTCACAGAAGAGTCAAAACGGGCCGAAAAATCAGTCGCATATTTTGGAGTCTGATCGCGCGATTTTGGAGTCAATCGCGAGATATTGAGTCAGCCTTCGCCCTGCAATCGTTGAGCGCGCCGGTCGCAACTTTAAGAGTCAGTGACACATGGCGCGGATGTGATCAAATCCAAGGGTGTCCCGGCGGCGTACTGGGTCCGTATCCAGGTTCGCCATGACGCATCGGATACTTCCGGAGCCGGCCGCCATGGAATTGCTGAAGCACATCAGTCCAGTCCTGCTGACGCTCAGCCTCGCGGGCGTGGTTGTCAGCGTCGGGCTCAGCTCCGCGCGCGGTGACTTTCTCTATGCCGTTCGAAGGCCAGGACTGCTGTTGAGAGCCGTCGTGGCGGTGGACGTCATTCCGCCGCTCGCGGCGGTGCTTCTGATGCGTTACCTGCCGTTGGACTCCGCCGTGAAGGCGGGCGTCGTCCTGATGGCCATCTCTCCCGTCCCGCCGCTGTCGCCTGGCCAGGAACTCAAGGTGGGCGCCCGCCGGGAGTATGCCTATGGCCTCTACGTCGCCCTAGCCCTTCTGACCATCGTCACGGTCCCGATGGCCCTGGCGATCGCCACTGCTGCGTTCGGTCGACAGGACACGGTCTCCGTCGCGACCCTGGCCAAGTCCCTGCTGGTGGGCGTGTTCATTCCGCTCGCCATCGGCGTGGCGGTTCGCGCGGTTGCGCCGGGATTCGCCGCGCGGGTCGCCCCGTGGCTCTACCGCCTCGGCGCGCCGCTGGTGTCCCTGGCGTTCTTGCCGACGATCGCGTCCTCGTGGCCGGCGATCATGAGCCTGGTGGGTGACGGCGCCCTGCTGGCGATGGCCCTTGTCGTGCTGATCGCGCTGGCTGGAGGCCATTTTCTAGGTGGGCCGGATCGTATCGACCGCGGCACGCTCGCCATCGCCAGCGCGGTCCGCCACCCCGGGATCGCCATGATGCTGGCGGGCGCGAACTTCACCGACGCGCGGGTCAGCGCCGCCGTGCTGCTCTTCATGCTGGTCGGGTTGGTGATCGGTCTTCCCTACAAGCAATGGCTCAAGCGAACGGGCGCCACCTCCGTGGCCAGCCGCCCGTAGGGCGCCGCGATGGCCACGAGGCGCACGGACGTTCGCGTCCGGCGTGCGAAGTCCCCTCCCCCAAGGCTTGGGTGGCTAGACGCGCCAAGCCTTGGCGAGACGAGCCGTCATGGCGCGGAACCTTCCCGGCGGTAGATCGATGTCCCATCCTTGATCGTCTCGTCGACCTTGATCTGGTTCAAGGAGGCGGCCGGGACGGTCAGGGGGTTGGCCGAGAGGATCACCAGGTCCGCGCGCTTGCCGACCTCGATCGAGCCTTTGGACGTCTCCTCGAAGTGCTGATAGGCGGGCCAAAGCGTCATCGCGTGCAAAGCCTGCAACGGGGTCAAACGCTGTTCGGGGCCAAGGACATAGCCGCTACGCGTCGTCCGATTCACGGCCGTGCTGATCAGGGTCATCGAGTTTGGAAAAACCACGGGCGCATCGGAATGTATCGATGGTGTCAGCCCCGCCTTGAGCACCCATGCCGTCGGAGAGATGTTCTCGGCGCGCTCGGGCCCGGCCACCGATTGGCGATGCCAATCTCCCCAGTAGAATGTGTGCATCGGAAACAGCGCCGGAAATATGCCCTCCGCCTTCAAGGCGGGGATCTGGTCCCCGCGCAGGAACTGGCCATGGATCATCACCGTGCGGCTGTCGGGATAGCCGTAGCGCGACTGGGCTTGGCCAACCACGCGGATCAATTGGTCGATGGCCGCGTCGCCATTGGTATGGGCCAGCAGCTGCCAGCGGTTCTTGTAAGCCAGGTCCGCCAGCGGCTGCAGCTTGTCATCGGCGAAGGCGGGCAAGCCGGCATAATCGGCCTTCTCACCTTCGGGGGGCTGGAAATAGGGCTTGGTGAACCAAGCCGTCTTGCCCTGGGGCGAGCCATCCAGCGTCAGCTTCACCCCGCCGATGCGGAGATGTCCTGTATACGCGCGCGACATTAGGGGACCATGCAGCACCGGGGCGTCGCCCACGGCCACGAGGTCAGGATAGGCGACAATGTCGACCTTAAGCGCGCCGGCGTCGTTAAGCGCCGGCAGGGCCGCCATGTCAGCCACCGAGGTCTTGCCGTCCTGGACGGTCGTGAAGCCGTTCTCGATATAGATGTTCTGCGACGCCTCCAGGTTCTGGCGGTATTCGGCGGGCGTGAAGGCCGGCATCATTTTCGGCATGATGGAAAAGAACGCGGTTTCCTTGAGCACCCCATTGGGGGTTTTGCCATCGGCTTCTCGCTCGATCGCTCCGCCCGCGGGTGACGGGCTGTCGGGGGTTATGCCCACCAGGGCCAGGGCCCGGCTATTGAGCATCGCCAGATGGCCCGACTGATGGATGACAAAGATCGGCAGCTCGGCGGAGACCGCGTCGAGGTCTTGCCGGGTCGGGAACCGACGTTCCCGCAGCTGGGAGTCGTCGAGGTTCATTCCGATCACGACGCCATGGGCCTTGACCACCGGAGACGTGGCGATAAAGCGGCGCAGCGCCTCCTGCATGTCGGGTATGGTTTTCACGGGACCATCGGGCGGCGCCAGCAGATTGGCGGAGACGGCCAGAAGCGACACCTGGGTGAAATGGCTGTGGGCGTCCACGAAGCCGGGGATCAGCGTCCGGCCCTTCAGGTCGTAGAGCTTGGTCGCGGCGCCCTTCTCGGCCGCGAACACCGCGGCCCGCGCGCCGACCGCCACGATCTTCCCGTCCTTGATCGCGACCGCCTCGGCCATGGGCGCGGCGTCGTTGATGGTGATGATCGGGCCGCCAAAATAGATCGCGTCGGCGTTGCTCGCCCAAGCCGCCGAGGCGAGTGAGAATGAGGCGACCGCGAGAACGGTCGCGGCGCGGCTGACTGCGGTGAAAGTGCTCAAGACGACGCCTCCCATCAAACCTTCGCCAGCGGTGACCCTGGCTGGTAACTCGGCGCCGACATGGAGCGGACGCCGTAAGCAGGATCGGGCCGCCAGCTCTCTCCGAAAGAGCCGGTAACGCCGCCCTCCCCTGACATTTCATGACAGATCGCCCGCCGCATCCGCCGTGGGCGCTCTGGCGCGACTAGAAATTCAGAAGCTGGACTCCGACTTTGACGCCCCAATCGACCGGACGCTGTTCGCCGAAGGTCGCGCTCGGTCGAATGAAGACCTGGCTGCTTCCCCCCAACGTCGGTCCCAGCTTCAAGCCGAGCGTTACGGCGAGGGCCGCATAGAACTGGTCCTGTTCCCAGTCGTAATTCACGGCAGGATCATAGGTCATGTAGAGGCGGGGATTGGACAGCTTGGGCACGTAGTAGAAATCGATCGTGGTGGTGTTGACGCTGGCCCGTCGCGACTGGCCAGCGACACTGACGCTTTGAAGCACCGCGGGCGCGAAGATCGCGCCGCCCTTGAGGAACTTCGCGTAGATAAGCGTTGGCTTGACGACGTATTTGCCGGTCCCCAGCTCTGGACGCTCAGCGGTGTCGAGCAGCGCTTCGGCGGTGAACACGAAGCCGCGTCGAGGCGTCACTCCAAAGACCTTGGTGTATTTGACCGAGACGTCACCCAGCGCGTAGCCGTGATCGCCGTTCACGTCCAAGGACGCGAGCGGCGCCTTGACCTGGATGGACGTGTGCCCAAACGGCTGGGCGAAACTGGCGGTGAACACCTTGGACTTGGCGCGGCTATGCGCCAGGTCGAGGTACTCGAAATCGCCCTGCAGCGTCCGCACCGGACGCGTCGGATCCGTGCCGTCGTTGGGCTTGTCGTCCGTTTGGGCGGCGCTTGGCGAGGAGAAGCCAGCCGCGACCAGCGTGGATGCGGCCAGAACAACGGACAAGCGGCGGAAAGCAGGGAGCGTCATGGTTTCACCGCCGGCGCCGCGGCCATCGCGGGCTTGGCCTGGAAAGGCCTGCCTTCGAAGACCGTGCCCCAAACCTTGATGTCGCGCAGACCGCCTATGCCGGCTTCGTAGGGGTCCTTGTCGAGCACCGCGAAGTCGGCCAGCTTGCCGGCCTCGATGCTGCCCAACTCGGTTTCCATGCCGATCATGTAGGCGGCGTCGATGGTGACGGCGCGTATGGCTTGGTCCAGCGTTAGTCGCTCGGCTGGCGCGAACACCTTGCCGGACATGGTTTGCCGCGAGGCGGCGGTCCAGGCGAGGAAAAGCGGTTCGGCTGGCGCCATTGGGAAGTCGGAGTGCAGCGCCACCGGGACACCGCGGTTGGCGAGCCCGCCCAGCGGCGCTATGCGCGCGGCGCGGTCCACGCCCAGGCCTCTTTCCGCATACCGATCGCCCAGGTCGTAGAGATAGAAAGGGTTGGCAGAGACCTGCGCGCCGAGCTTGGCGATGCGACGCGACGTGCCGTCATCGGCATAGCCATAGTGCTCGATGGTGAAGCGGGCGTCCGCGCGCGGCTTCTCGTCCCGCAGCGTCCGCAGGGTGTCGAGCACAAGACGAGCGCCGCCGTCGCCATTGGTGTGGACATGGATCTGGTAACCCGCGTTCCAATATTGGCGGGCGAAGTCCTCGAAGGGGCCGGGCTGGGTGATCCATTCGCCCTTGTGGCCGTCGATATAGCCTGGCGCGTTCAGTTGCATGGCCTGGGAGAACATCGCCCCGTCGGCGAACAGCTTGACGCCATTGTTGAAGATCAGATGGCGGGTGTTTCGCGCCTTCAGGCCCTCGACCAGCCGCATCGCCGCCTGGGGACTCTTCAGGGTCAGGCTGAGCTTGTAGACATCCGGCGTGAGGCGCACCCGGACCGGCGAGTCCGGTGTGTCGAAGTTGCGCTTCAACGACGCCATCTCAAGTTCGTAGTTCGTCCCCCCGGTGTTCATGTCCGCCACGGTGGTGACGCCATTGTAGTTCAGATAATCGCGCGTCTTCAGATAGCCGGGATCGGCGGATGCCGGGTCGAGCAAGGTGCTGGCCAGGTAAGGCAGGACGACCGTGAACAAGCCGTCTTCCCAGAAATGGCTCGTCTTCCAGTCGACCTGAGGGTGGTCCTTGCTGTCGTCCAGGCCTCTGGACTTCAACAGGGTCATCATCGCCGTGTTGACGTAGGCCTCATGCAACGAGCGTTGCAGTACGAGGATGGGCACGTCATTCGAGACGCCATCCAGCACATCGCGCGACAGCTCTCCATGCGTGTCGGCGCTGAACCCCCAGGTCATGAACACCGGCGATGACGTATCGCGGGCGGCGAACGCCGCCTTGAGCGCCGCCCGATAGGCCGCTTGACCATTCGTGGCCGGCGTCTTGCGGCCCATGATGTTCCAGGGTTCCGGGGTGATCCAGGTCGTCTGGAACGCGATGGCCCCAAGCATCGGGTGCATGTGCGGGTCTATCAGTCCCGGTATCAGCACCTTGTCCTTGAATGTCGCGTCAATCCGATGCGGGTAAACGGACAGCCACGGCTTCAGGTCTTCCAGCGAACCAACGCTCACGATCTCGCGCCCCCGGATCGCCACGGCGGTCGCCGTCGGCTGGCTGGGGTTCATCGTCACGATTTTCTTCGCGACAAAGACCGTGATCGCATCGGGCTGCTGTCTCGCGGCGGCCGGAACCGCCAGGGCCATGGCCAGTAGAGCGACGAGAGCCGTGCTCTTCGTCGGCTTCGAGGATGGCCGCATGCATTGCTCCCTTCGACGCTCGCCCTTAAGCGACCGTTCGGCCGAGGCCTGCCGAGCCAGAGCGCTCATGCCGACCTCCAGCCAAGCGACTTATGCGTCGCATAACGCTGCTACGCCGAGGCCTTCATCCGCGACAGGACGCGACAAGCCAGAGGAACCGTCTTTTGGTGACAACCTCAGAAGGAAAATGGCTCTAAGAGTCGGATGAGTTGCGATCCATCAATTCACAAGAGCCGACAAGCTGATATGCATGTTTGTCGGGTGGTGCTCTTCGCCGACAAGCAACGCGGGCTCAGGTCATGCTGGACCGGACTGCAAGAACAGTCATGTCGCCGTCCACGCCGATGCGGCATCTTTGCGATGCGTTCCGGCGTCCGCGACGACTTCTAGAGGGCACATCGCTCGCCGCCGACGGTTGGCCGTTGCCGCCGCTGATCTCGGTGGAGGACGCGGTCCAGCTGGTCGAGAACATGCTGGATCAGTACAATCATAGCGACGTCACCGACGCTTATGCGGGAGCTTTTCCCCTCGGTCTTACGCCAGGGATCGCGATCGGCGCGACCTACGCCCCGACCATCGGCCACGCCATCGAGCACCTGGCGCGATACGCCAGCCGCGAGACCGGGCTTGATCGGATACAGCTTCATCGCGGCGACGGCCTGACGTTCCTGGTTCTAAGCCAGCACGGCGACCTCCTGCGGCTCGGGATGCTCGAGGCGGAAATCGGTCTGGGTTGGATCGCCGAAAGGCTCCGCCAAATGCGCCCCAGCCCGCCCCAAGCCGTGTCCCTTGATTTTCGGCACGCGCCGATCGGCGACCCCGCGCGATACGTCGACCGCTTTCGCTGTCGCGTGAACTTCCGCCAAGAGACCAACGCCTTGAGCTTTCCAACTTCGTGGGAGCGGACCGGCAATCCGGTCGGCGAGCTCGATCTCTTTCAGCTCGCGAAAAGCCGCTGCGAGCAAGACATCGCCGTCGCTCGGAGTATGGACAGCTACGGCTTGATGCGAATGCAGGTCTCGAAGTTCATCGCCGCGACCGGGCGGCCGCCCAAGGTCAAGGAGCTGGCGCGGCAGCAGGCCTGCTCGCAACGCACGATCATGCGCCGCCTCCGGGCGGCGGGAACGAACTTTCAGGATCTCGT
>CAKZJK010000277.1 GCA_936942565.1 uncultured Caulobacter sp.
GTTCCGGATCGTCGCCTGACGCTTGTGCGCGACGGGCTCGCCGATCGCCGGCTCGAGGGCCTCGTCGCCGCCGACCGCTTCGCCGACGTGAAGCCCATGCAGGTCAGCGCCCCGGTCGCCAGCCTGCGCGTGGCGCCCGCGCCCGACGCCGAACAGGAAGACCAGGTGCTGTTCGGCGAGACCTTCGACGTGCTGTTCGAGACCGGCGAGTTCGCCTTCGGCCAGGCCCGCCGCGACCGCTATGTCGGCTATGTGCCGATCGAGGCGTTGTCGGCGCCGGTGCTGCCGCCCGAGCATCGAGTCAGCGCCTTGCGGACCTACGCCTTCGCCGAGCCGGACATCAAGTCGGCCATTGTCGGCCTCTACAGCCTCAACGCCCTGGTGACCGTCCAGGCGCGGGACGGACGCTTCGTGAAGGGCGCGCGCACCGGCTGGTTCGTCGAGCGCCACCTGGCCCCGATCGGCGGCGGCTTCGAGACCGACTATGTCGCCGTCGCCCAGCGCTTCCTCGGCGCGCCCTATCAGTGGGGCGGCCGCGAGAGCCTGGGCCTGGACTGCTCGGGCCTGATCCAGCAGGCGCTCTACGCCTGTGGCCGCGCCTGTCCGCGCGACACCGACCTGCAGCGCGGCTTCTTCCCGGAGGTCGCCGAGGCCGACCGCCGCCGCGGCGATCTCGTGTTCTGGAAGGGCCACGTGGCGATTGTGCTGGATCCCGACACCATCCTCCACGCCAACGCCCACCACATGGCCGTGGCCATCGAGCCGCTGAGCGAGGCCATCGCGCGCATCGCGGCGACGCCCACCGGCGCGCCGCTGGGGTATCGGCGGGTTTAGCGACGAGAACCTGACTTCAGCCTTCGCGCAAGTGGCGGCCGACATTCTACTCTTGGTTGGCGCCGAACTTGCTTGGTCATTGGCCAAGGAGGACTGCCGATGACCTCGATCTCTCAGCGCGGTGGTGGAGCGCTAGGTGCTCTGTCTCGCGAAATTCGCCAACAGCGGGGCGACATCGAAGCCAATAAGGCTTGGTACTCGATGTCTGGCCAAGCCGTGCGCCTGGCGGTCGAGCAGCAGGTGATGGGCGCTTTGGACAGCGACCACGATGGCGGCATGTCGCTCACCGAGCTCCAGAAGGCAGTCAAGTCTTCCGGGCCAGGGACCGATCTTGCCGCCCAGAAGACGTTCTTTGCCCAGGCCGACGCCGATGGAAATGGAACACTGACCCAGGGCGAACTGCGCGCGACCAGTCTCTTCAGCAATGAGAGCCTGGCGGGGCTTATCGGAGCTCAAGGCGGGGAAGGCGTGGGCGGCGTGCTGGTTTCACGCGCCGATCAGGATGGTGATGGAAAACTGTCGCTTGATGAGTATGCCCGCATCTCCGCTGATCAGATCCGCGGGACTGGTCGCGTGGAAAAGATGTCGGACGGCTCCCACAGGAGCGTCATGCACATGCACTCGGACGCCGAGATCCGCACCGAGGATTTTCGCCGGTTGGACACGGACAAGGATGGCATGCTGTCGGCGCAAGAGCTGAACGATCGCTATGTCCAGCCCCCCGGCGACTATGACCCGCACGTGGATGCCGGGGCCGTGGGGTTCATCTTGGACGCCGGCGACACCGATGGCGACGGCGCTCTATCCCTGGAGGAGCTTACCGCCGCCGGCCAGAAGGCAGGCTTGGAAGACTTCGACGCCGTTAGTATCCTCGAGGCGGGCGACAGCGACAAAGACGGCCGTTTGAACCAGGCCGAAGCCGCCGCCTTGCGTTCCGATCCCAGCATCCTCAGAGCGCTGGGGAACGGCACGGCCGGCGAGTATTCGCTGGCGCGTCTCGCCTATGCGGGCGTCAATCAGCTCGGCCGGGACCTGGCCGCCGGCATGGGCGTTCTGGCCGCGCCGACGCTGCGCGATCCCGACGCCTCGCGGCCGCTCTACCAAGCCGGCGACCGGATCGCGGCCCAAGACGCCGCGGCCGTCTCGGCCAGCTCTGTCGGCAGCCTCCGGCATGATTACGATCTGGACCGTGATGGGGCGCTCACGCTGCAGGACCTGTCCGAAGCCGCCAAGGCTTTCGGCCTTTCCACGCTTGATCTGACGAGCATGATGGCCGAGCTGGACACGGACAAGGACAGCAAGCTGAGCCAGGGTGAAAGCGATACGCTGGCCCAACATTGGTTCATGGCCGCCTATCGCGGTAAGAGCAGCCAGCTCGCGCAGCTAACGGCGGCGCAGGCGACGCTGCTGAACATCCTATTGGCCGTGCAGCATGGTCCGCGGAACGACCTCGTC